>DAOPQX010000018.1:0-21211 GCA_035348395.1 Vicinamibacterales bacterium
CGCCCGGTCCTTCTTGAACGGCCCCCCCATCTGGACGGTGTAGTCGGTGAGCTTCCTCAGGACGTCGCCGCCCTCGCCGAGGCTCGGGTTCTGGTCGATGATCTCGTCCGTCACGTTGGTGGCGGCCCAGGCACCCCTCGTGTACCGCATCGAGAAGAGACCGGAGAACGTGTTGCCGCCCGACTTCGTGATGGTGTTGACCACGGCCCCGCTGAAGCCCCCGTACTCGGCCGGAACGCCAAGGCCGCCGATCTGGATGTCCTCGATCAGGTTCTGGTTGAAGAAGGTCCAGGCCGACCCCCCCTCCGGATCGCGCGTGTCGACGCCGTCGAGCAGGAGGGCGTTGCCGTAGTAGTCCTGCCCGCCGAAGGCCGACTCGTCGTTGATCCCGGGCGCGGCGTTCATCAGGCCCGTGGCCGTCGAGTCGTAGAGCGCGATCGAGGACAGCAGGTCGCCGCTCACGTTGGTCGTGGTCGCCGAGCTCTTCACGTCCACCGTGGACGCGGTGCCCGTCACCTCGACCGTCTCGGTCAGCCCGCCGACCTTCAGCGAGAAGTCGAGCGTCAGCGTTCGGCCCATCGTGACGATGACCCTGTCCTCCTGCTGGGGGGTGAAGCCGGCAAGTTCGGCCTTCAACGTGTAGGTGGCCGGCTGCACGCCCACGAACCGGTAGTTCCCCTCGGCATCGCTCACCGCGGTCTGGACCCCTCGCGGCCCTGTGAGCGTCACGGTGACGCCGGGAAGCACGGCGCCCTGCTGGTCCATGACGCGGCCCAGCACGGTGCCCGTCTGCGTCTGCGCCGAGGCCGCTCCCGCGAATGCGAGCGCCAGCAGCAGGAGCGCGGTGACGAGGCATGAAGCTCGTTTCATGGTCGCGCCTCCTACTTCTTCGCCGGCGAGGAGATGCGGTCGTTCTGCGTCGAGTACACCGCGTACCCGACGCCGGCCGCAAAGACGATGAGCGCCGCGATGCCGACCGGCTTCTTGAAGAACGACACCGACCCCGCATCGGAGGGACCGCTTTGTGCCGCCGGAGCGGCTGTCGCCGCGAGCGGCTCGCTCGTCGCGATGGCCGCCGCCGAGACCCTGATGCCCGGCTTCACCGCCGCTGGCCCCTCGTCGGCCAGGACGGGGAGGGGCAGGAGCGCGACCGCCAGTGCGAGCGCGAAGATCCGCCCGCAATGGCGCCGCCGGAGAAGAACCGACATGGATCCTCCTCTCCGCGATGGACGTGTGCGCGCGACGAACCGATTGGGTGTGGGACCGGGAGAACAGGCACATTCTGCGCCTGCATCCTCCAGGTAATCAAGAGTCCAATTTTCCTGCGGTGCCCGGATGGGCTGAGGAAGTGAGCCGGTCTAGCGTCCCAGCTTCTCGCCGAGCGCCGCCTCGCGGACGGCATCGGCGTGGCGGCCGACGCGGTTGTACAGGTCGGCGAGCACGTAGTGACCGAGCTGGGCCACGTCCCGGCGGGGTTGCAGGGCCAGGCCCTCGCGGGCCAGGTCGATTGCCTCCTGGAAGCGGACGCCATCCTCGAGGAATGCCTTCGCCAGGAAGATGCGACCTTCGGCAAACCGCGCGTTCATCTGCACGCTCTGCTCGAGCGCTGCCACCATGTCGGCGCGCTGACCGAGCCGCTCGTGCAGCCGCCCGAGGTTGAACGCGGCGCGGTAGGCGTTCTTGTGCAACTCGATCTCCCGCCGGTACTCCGCGAGGGCCGTCTGCCAGTCCTGCCGCTCCTCGGCGATCAGGGCCAGGTTGTAGTGGGCGAGCCGGACCGTGGGGCGGATGGCGAGCGCCGCGCGCGTCTCGCGCTCGGCGGCGGCGAGGTCGCCCCGCTGGAAGGCGATCACCCCCAGGGCGTTGCGGGCCGAGGCCTCGCGCGGATCGATCTCGAGCGCCTTCCGGAAGTTCTCCTCGGCTTGCGCCACGTCGCCCCGATCGAGGTAGATCTCGCCCATCTGGTAGCGGACGGGAGCGTTCTTCGGGTCGATGGTCAGGTAGTGCTCGTAGCCGGCCAGCGCGGCCTCGTCCTGCCCCAGCTGCCGGTACGCGTTGGCCATGTTGATGACCGGCAGGTCGTAATCCGGCTTCAGCTCGAGGGTCCTCTTGAAGTAGCCGATCGCGTCCTCGTAGCGCCGCTGCCGGAAATGGACGTTCCCCAGGTTGAACCAGGCGTCCACGACGTTCGGATCCTCGTCGAGCACCTTGCGGTAGAGGGCGACCACCTTCTCGAAGCCGCCCTCCTGCTGCGCCAGGTCGCGCGCCTCGCCCATCAGGTTGAACACGCCGATCTTGTCCTTGGGGTCGGCCCGCTCGCTGCGCGGGCCCGCGAGGGTCGCGACGAACGACCCGACGTACCCCAGCGCCGCCAGGCGTGCGCGCGCCTCGGGATCCACCTCGGGGGCCGGACGGGCAACCGTCTCGTCAGACTCGATCTCCGGCTGCCGCTCGCGGAGCCGCCGGATCATGCCGTCGGCGAGCGCCTGCCGCTCGGCGTACAGGTTGGCCGTCTCGTTCGGGTCGCGCTCCAGGTCGTACAGCTCCGGCCGGGGGGCGTCGATCACCTTGTACCGCCCCGAGCGCCACGCGCGCAGGTCGCTCCACCCGTAATGGTGAAGGGGGTAGAGCGCCTCGGCGTAGCCCTCGAGGTCGAGCGTCGGCCGGTCGCCGGTCATCAACGGGGCGAGGCTGACCCCGTCGATCCCCTCGGGCGCCGGGATCCCGAGGAGGTCGAGCGCCGTCGGCATCAGGTCCACGGTCCGCACCGGGTCGGCCACGCGCCGGCCGCGCGTCCGCTCGAACGGCGCCCGGACGATGAACGGCACCCGCGTGGTGCTTTCGTAGATGAAGAAGCCGTGAGTTCCCTCGTCGTGCTGGTTCAGCCCTTCCCCGTGATCGCCCACCACGACGATGACGGTACGGTCGAGCAGGGCATCGCGCTCGAGGAACTCGACGACCCGTGCCACCTGCGCGTCGGTGTAGGCGATCTCGGCATCGTACGGGTGCCCCGGGAAGCGCGAGGCGAACGGTTCGGGCGCGTCATAGGGCGTGTGCGGGTCGTAGAAGTGCAGCCAGGCGAAGAACCGCTCGCCCTTGACCTGCTCGAGCCACGGGAGCGCCTTGTCCACCACGTCGGCGCCCCGCCGCTGGATCTCCCCGACACTGAAGCCCCGGCCCGCGGGCCGATCCAGCTCGAAATCGTCGCCGTAGAAGTCGAAGCCCTGGTCCAGCCCCCACTTCCCGTCCAGCACGAAGGCGCCGACCACCGCTCCCGTCCGCAGCCCCCGCGCCTTCAGCTCGGTCGCCAGGGTCCGCTGCCGGGGCGAGAGGAAGAACCCCCCGTTGTCGCGCACGCCGTGCCGCGGCGGGTGCCGCGACGTGAAGATCGAGCAGTGTGCCGGGAGCGTGAGCGGCGCGTCGGTCATCGCCTGCTCGAAGACCACGCCCTCGCGCGCCAACCGGTCGATCGCCGGCGTTCGGGCACCGGCGTAACCGTAGGCCCCGATCCGGTCCGCTCGCGTCGTGTCGAGCGTGATGACCAGCAGGTTCAGCTCCGACGCCCGCCCCCCCCCGGTCGCAGCTCCGAGCGCGACGCCTGCAGCAGTTTCTTGCGGGCGCCGTCCTGCCCACCACCACGCGGCGCCGGCTGCCGCCAGCGCCATCACGGCGACGACCGCCCCCGCGCGAAGCCAGAGTCTCGGTGAACTGGAAGGGTTGGCCGGCGGAGCAGGGCGCGCGTCTTCTGGTCTGGGCATCGGGAATCCGGAGCGTGCTGGTTCATGCTCCACCGAGTGCCAGCGGGCCGTCAACCCATCCCGGTCGCCACCTTCAATCTCCGGACAGTTGGACACTTCATCCGACAATTTGGATCGTGACCGGGTGTCGCTGGCGTCGGAAGCGCCGTCGGCCTCGCCGGCTCAACAACTTGCGGGCGCATGCCTCGCCCGCGGCCACGGCAGGGCTTTTGATTGGGCAGGGCCAATCCCGTCCCGGTCGGTCATCGGTCCGGCCTCGTCCCCTGCCCCCGTGAAGGAGGAAGCGAAGGTGAGAGAACTCGTTCGAGCCTGGCGACCCGCCGTGCGACTGCTTGCACTCGCGCTTGCGGTCACCGTGCTCCCCTTGCCTGTGTCGGCAGGGCAACAGGACCAGACGACTCCGAAACCGGGGATCCGCGCGTCGATCGCCAAGGCGGTTGCGGTGGAGCCTCCGGCGGCGTCGAAGGATGCAGTAGCCGTGGTGCAGGACGACCCCGGCGCCAAGCTGAACTCGCCGTCGTTCTTCAAGACTCCAGCGGGAGTTGCCGTGATCGCCATCATCGCGGCGGGGACGGGGTTCGCCATCTACTCGGCGAGCAACGACCGCATCAAGTCACCGGGCCGCTAGGGGAGGCATGGACATCATGAAAAGAATCCTGATGGGCCTGGCCCTGATCGCGGCGTTGATGGCTTGTGCCGACGCGGCGGTTGCGCAGTCGCTCACCGGCACGATCGCCGGCCGGGTGGCCGACGAACAGGGCGGCGTGCTGCCGGGCGTCACCGTGACGCTGACGGGTCGGACCGGGTCTCAGACCCAGGTCACCGACGAGCGCGGCGAGTTCCGCTTCATCGCGCTCGAGCCCGGCATCTACTCGGTAAAGGCCGAGCTCGAGGGCTTCCGGGCGAAGGAAGAGGCGAACATCCAGGTCGGCATCGGGCGCACCGCCGACGTGCGCCTCGCGCTGGGCGTCGGCGGCCTCTCCGAGACCGTCGAGGTCACGGCCAACGCGGTGACGATCGACACGACGACGACCGCCACCGACAACACGATCTCGAAGGACCTGCTGTTCGCCATGCCGCTCACGCAGGCGAACCCGTCGGTCAACCTGCTCGACTACACGCCGGGCGTCAACGACAACTCGGCGTTCGGCGGCACGGGCAGCTACGGCAACGCCCTCCTGCTCGACGGCGTGGACACGCGCGACCCGGCGGGCGGCAGTTCCTGGACGTTCTACGGTTTCAACATGATCGAGGAGGTCCAGGTGGCCGGCCTCGGCCAGCCGGCCGAGTACGGCGGCTTCACCGGCGCGGTGGTCAACACGATCACCAAGTCGGGCGGCAACCGGTTCTCCAGCCTGCTGGAGTACCGCTACACCAACAAGGACCTGGCGGGTGACAACACCAGCGACGCGATCGCGGCCATCAACCCCGGGCTCGCGACCCCCTCGCGCTGGGACAAGATGAACGACTACACCGTCCAGCTGGGCGGCCCGCTGAAGAAGGACCGGCTGTTCTTCTTCGGCAGCGTGCAGCGGTACTCCATCAAGGAAGACCCGGACGGCCCCCGCACGGTTCGCACGGAGGTCAGCCCGCGCTTCAACTTCAAGCTGACGGCGAACCTCACGTCGAGCGACACGCTGAGCTTCGGTGGACAGTACGACTGGTACAACCAGACCGGGCGCGTGGCGTGGGGCCCGACCGCGGCTGCCACCGACGACCGCACCTCCGACCAGGACTCGCCCGAGGCGGTCTGGAACGCGCAGTACCGCAAGGTCTTCGGCTCGTCCACCTTCCTCGAGGCGAAGTTCACCGGGTGGTGGGGTTACTACTACGTCGATCCGATCAAGCCGGGAGCGGCGCACTACGACGTCGACAGCGGCGCGTACTCGGGCGGCGGCGGTGAGTACTTCTGGGCCGACCGCGGCCGCAACCAGGTGAACGTCTCGCTCTCGAAGTTCGTGCAGAAGGCCGGGCAGCACAACTTCAAGTTCGGCGTCGAGATCGAGCGCAGCCGCGTGCGCGACCGCTACGCGTATGCCGAGGAGCACGGCCGCCCGATCGCCTACTACGACTACGCCGGCGAGCCCTACATGGCGTACTCCTACTCGTACGACCTCCAGGGGCGCAACCAGCGCGAGTCGTTCTTCGCGCAGGACCAGTGGAAGATCGGGAACGTGACGGCCAACCTCGGCGTCCGCCTCGACAACATCCGCGGCCGCAGCCCGGTGCTCGACGAGACGCTCTACGACACCAAGTCGCTGGCGCCGCGCGTCGGCCTGGCCTGGGACGTCACCGGCAAGGGCGAGTCGGTGCTGCGCGCGTTCTACGGCCACCTTTACGAGGGGCCGCAGTACTACACCTTCTCGTACGCGCTGCCCGGGATCGGCGACTTCGTCGGCTACGAAGTGTTGCCGGGCTGGCAGTTGGGCGAGGAGATCTTCAGGGTGCCTGGCACGAGCAAGTACTCGATGGGCAAGGACCTGAAGCACCCGCGGGTGGACGAGTTCAACGTCTCGTACCAGCAGCAGTTCCTGCGGAACTACAAGTTCACGGCGACCTACGTCCGCCGCGACACCAAGAACGTCATCGACTCGGTGTTCCCGGAAGCCCGGTGGGAGCCCTTCTCGTACACGAACGCGAAGGGGCAGCAGATGACGCTGTACCGCTGGGCCAACGACGAGATCGACCAGAAGTTCGAGGTCCGCAACGTGGACGGCTTCCAGTTCCTGTCGCCGAGCGGGCAGGTGCTGGGCACCATCGACGCCTTCCGCAAGTACGACGGCATGATGTTCGTCCTCCAGCGCGCGCTCCGCAACCGCTGGCAGGCGCAGGTGTCGTACGTCTACTCGCGCACCAAGGGCACGGTTGACAACGACGGCAGCGACGGCCTGGGCGGCACCAACTTCCAGAACCCGAACACCATCCTCGTCAACCGCAACGGCTACGTGTCGAACGACCGCACCCACGAGGTGAAGGTGTTCGCCGGCTACCAGATCCCGGTCATCGAGGTCGGGGTCAGCGGGTACCTGTCGGTCATCAGCGGCTACCCGTACCAGCCGTACGAGCGCCTCACCGGCAGCCGGATCAACTGGACCGGCGCCAAGAACGTCTTCATCGAGTCGCGCGGCAGCTACCGCACCGACGCGATCACCGCCTTCGACTTCCGTGCCGAGAAGGTGTTCGAGTTCGCGCCGTACCGGTTCGGCCTGTACATGGACGCGAGGAACCTGTTCAACCAGGGGACGGTCACCTGGGTCCAGACGCGGTACCCCAGCGCCGAGATCTCGGGCGCGGCCGTGCCGTTCGGCGGCCCGGTGTACGTGCAGAGCGGCCGCCAGATCACCTTCGGCGGACGCTTCTCGTTCTAAAGGCCCAGGAGGGGGCAGGGCTTCGGCCCTGCCTGAACGTCGGCCCCGGGGGCTGCGGCTCCCGGGGCCTTTTTTCTGTACACTGGTCCGGCTCATGGCTCGAGGCTCAGGCCTCGAGGCGGAGGGCTGAAGGCCTCAGGGACTTGCGGCGCTGTCGCCGCAAGCGTAGCGAGCATGAAGACGTGGACGATCGGCGAGGCGGACGGCGGGGCGAGGCTCGACGCGTGGCTGGCCCGCCAGCCCGAGATCGGCTCGCGAGGGCGTGCGCGGTCGGCCATCGAGCGCGGCAAGGTGTTCCTCAACGGAGAGGGCCAGGACTTCGCCGACGCGGCAACCCGGCTGTCGCCGGGCGACCAGGTCGGGTACTGGGAGGACCGCCCCGGCTCGGCCCGCACCCCCGCTCGCGACGTCGTGTCCGCGCGTGCCGCCCTTCGCATCGTTCACGAAGACGCCGCCATCCTCGCCGTGGACAAGCAGCCCGGGTGGCTCGTCGAGCCGCTGCCGGGCGAGGAGGGGAGCGAGGTCACCCTGCTCGACCTCCTGCGCGACCACCTCCGCGCCGCCAGGCGCCGCCCCTTCGTCGTCCACCGCATCGACCGCGACACCAGCGGCCTCGTGCTGTTCGCCCTGACGCCGGCGGCCCGCGACGACCTCAAGCGGCAGTTCGAGCGACGCACACCAGAGCGGATCTACCTCGCGGTGGTCCACGGCCTGGTCGTGCCCGCCTCGGGAACCTGGCGCGATCACCTCGTATGGGACACGGAGCGCTTGATCCAGCGCCGCGCTCACATCCACGAGGAGCGCGCCCGCGAGGCGGTGGCTCGATACCGCGTCCTCGAGCAGCACGAGGGCGGGGCGGTGGTGGAAGTGTCGCTGGTGACGGGCAAACGCAACCAGATTCGTGTCCAGGCCGGCCTGCGGGGCTACCCTCTGGTAGGGGAGCGGCTCTACACCTACGGCCGCCAAGGGGAACCTGGCCCGCGCCTCGAGCTGGGCCGCCAGGCCCTGCACGCCGCCACCCTTGCCTTCCGCCATCCGGAGGACCACCGCCCCGTCCAGCTCGACGCTCCGCTCCCGGACGACCTGCGGAATCTGATCGATCGGCTGCGGGCAGGGAGCTGAGGGGCCTCCGTCACCCGCCTTCGCCAAACGCTCGCTACTCTCGGCTACGGGGGGCAGGCCTCCAGCACCTCATGTGAGGTACACTGTGCCGTGCCTTCTCGACAGATCCTGATGATCGCCTCCGAGGCGGTCCCTTTCGCCAAGACCGGCGGCCTTGGCGACGTCGCCGGGGCGCTGCCGGCCGCGCTGGCCAGGCAGGGCTGCAGCGTCACGCTGATCGTGCCCCGCTACCGCGCCGTCGCGGGCGGAACGACCATCACGCGGTTCCCGGTCACCGTCGGCGGCCGCACGCTCGACGTGGGATTCGTGGAGCACCCGCTGGCCGGTGCCGCGCGCGCCGTGCTGGTGGACTGCCCCGAGCTGTTCGATCGGCCCGAGCTGTACGGCGTGGGGAACGCCGACTACCCCGACAACGCCTTCCGCTTCGGCGCCTTCACCCGGGCGGCCCTCGAGTTCGCCGCCCGCCTGGACCTGCACCCCGACATCGTCCACGCGCATGACTGGCAGTCGGGACTGGCACCCGTCTACATCCGCACGCTTTACGCGAACCATCCCGAGCTGGCCCGGGCCGGGCTCGTGTTCACGATTCACAACCTGGCGTACCAGGGGTTGTTCCCGCCACACTGGCTGCCCGCGCTCGACCTGGGCTGGGACCTGTTCGGCATCGACGGCCTGGAGTTCTGGGGCAAGGTCAGCTTCCTCAAAGCCGGCGTGAACTTCAGCGACGTCATCACGACGGTCAGCGCGCGGTACGCGAAGGAGATCCAGACGCCCGAGTACGGGTTCGGGTTCGACGGGATTCTCCGGCGCCGCGCCGACCGCCTCGTCGGCATCCTCAACGGGATCGACACCGCCGTGTGGGACCCGGCCTCCGATCCCCACCTGCCCGAGCCGTACGACGCGGACCGGCTCGAGCGCAAGCGGTCGTCGAAGCGCGCGCTGCTCGAGGCGGTCGGGCTGCCATCCGACGACCAGGCGCTGGCGCGCCCGCTGGTCGGGATGGTGTCGCGGCTGGTGGACCAGAAGGGGTTCGACCTGCTCGCGCTGCTGGGCGAACGTCTGCTGGCCCTCGATGCCTCCTTCGTGCTGCTCGGCAGCGGCGAGCCCCAGTACCAGGAACAGTGGCAGGGCCTTGCCGCCCGGGCGCCCTCCCGCGTGGCGGTCCGCATCGGATTCAACGAGCCGCTGGCGCACCTGATCGAGGCGGGCGCCGACATCTTCCTGATGCCCTCGCGCTTCGAGCCGTGCGGCTTGAACCAGATGTACAGCCTGAGGTACGGGACGGTCCCGGTGGTGCGGGCCACCGGCGGCCTGGATGATACGATCGTGAACTGGAGCCCGCGCACGGGCCGCGGGACGGGCTTCAAGTTCGCCGATGCCACGCCCGAAGCGCTTCTCGCGGCCTTGCGGAAGGCGCTCGAGGTGTACCGCGACCCCTCCGCCTGGCGCTCCCTCCAACTGCAGGGCATGGCCTGCGACTACTCGTGGGACGCCTCGGCCCGGCATTACGGAACGGTGTACGAGAACGCGATCCGCGCCAGGGCCAAGCGGGCGTAACCTGGGGCGCGGGCGGCGAATCCTTGAACAAGAACGGGGCAACGCCCCGCCGTCGAATCTTCAGCGAAGGAGCACTCATCCAATGGCAGCAGCCGCGATCCAGCAGGTGACCGACAGCACGTTCGAGCAGCTCGTCAAGTCGTCGACCCCCACCCTCATCGATTTCTGGGCCGAATGGTGCATGCCCTGCCGCCGTGTCGCCCCGGTCGTGGACGCGCTGGCCACCGAGTACGCCGGGCGGCTCAACGTCGCCAAGATGAACGTGGACGAGAACCAGAACGTGCCGATCCGCCTCGGGATCCAGAGCATCCCGACGCTGATGATCTTCAAGGACGGCAACCTCGTCGATATGCACGTCGGCGCCACCGACAAGGACGTCCTCAGGAAGATGGTGGACAAACACGTTAAGTGACCTGTCGGTTACCTGAGCCATGAACGAAGTGCGAGACGTCATCATCATCGGATCGGGGCCGGCCGGGCTCACCGCGGCGGTGTATGCCGCGCGCGCGAACCTCCGCCCCCTTCTCATCGAGGGGGCCGAGGCCGGCGGGCAGCTCATGCTCACAACGACCGTCGAGAACTACCCGGGGTTTGCCGACGGCATCCTCGGGCCCGAGCTGATCGGGGCGATGCGGAGCCAGGCCGAGCGGTTTGGTACCGAGTTCGTCCAGGCCAACGTCGAATCGGTGGAGCTGTCGAGTCCCCCCTACGTCGTGAAGACCGCCGACGAGGAATACCGCTGCCGGACCCTCATCGTGGCAACCGGTGCTTCGGCGCGCCTGCTCGGCCTGCCGTCCGAGCGGCACCTGATGGGGCACGGGGTCTCGACCTGCGCCACGTGCGACGGTTTCTTCTTCCGGGGCAAACCGATCGCGGTGGTGGGAGGCGGCGACTCGGCGCTGGAGGAGGCGAACTTCCTGACGCGGTTCGCCTCGAAGGTGACCGTGATTCACCGGCGCAACGCCTTGCGGGCGTCGAAGATCATGCAGGAGAAGGCGTTCGAGAACCCCAAGATCGAATTCCGGTGGAACTCCGTCGTCGAGGAGGTGAAGGACGTCACGCGCGGGCAGGTCACCAGCCTCGTCCTGCGCGACGTGCTCACCGGCGAGTTGAGCGAGCTTCGCGTGGACGGGTTGTTCGTCGCGATCGGCCACACGCCGAACACGTCGCTGTTCGCCGGCCAGCTCAAGATGGACGCCAACGGGTACTTGATCACCCACGACGGGACGCTGACCAACGTGCCGGGAGTGTTCGCCTGCGGCGACGTCCAGGATCACGTCTACCGCCAGGCCATCACGGCCGCCGGATCGGGCTGCAAGGCCGCGCTCGACGCCGAGCGTTACCTCGAGCACGTCATGGTCGAAGGCCTGGGGCGAGAGGTCGGCGACACCCTGAAGCCTGCGTAGGGTGCAGGATCATTCAATCCAGCCCCCACCCACGACCTCGTCCCCATCGTAGAAAACCGCCGCCTGGCCCGGCGTGATCGCGGCCTGGGGCTCGTGGAAGTCGGCACGAGCCCCAGCGTCGCCCTCCGGGCTCACCAGGGCCGGTGCGGCCTGGTGCCGTGAGCGGATCTGCACGTGCAGCGTCGCGGGCGATGCCGGCTGGCGCCCCGACACCCAGTTCACGCGCGCGGCCGACAGCGAGCGGCGCTCGAGCGCCTCGCGTGGCCCGACCATCACCTGGCCCGTCCCCGACGACACCCCGATCACGTACAACGGGACACCCACTGACAGGTTGAGGCCCTTCCGCTGCCCGACGGTGAAGCGGTGGATGCCGCCGTGGCGGCCCAGGACGCGCCCCTCGCGGTCGACGATCTCCCCCCCGGTCACGCCGGGTGCCGCACGCTCGACGACCGCCGCGTAGTCGCCGCCGGGGACGAAGCAGATCTCCTGGCTGTCGCGCTTGTCGGCGACTGCGAGGCCAAGCGACCGCGCGATGCGGCGGACCTCCGTCTTCTCGAGCCCCCCCAGCGGGAACATGGCGCGGGCGAGTTGCGCCTGGGTCAGCCCGAACAGGAAGTACGACTGGTCCTTCGAGGCGTCCACCCCGCGCAGGAGGCGGTACCTCCCCGCGTCGTCGTCCCGCTCGATGCGCGCGTAGTGGCCGGTCGCAACCGCCTCGGCGCCGAAGAGATCAGCCCGGCCGACCAGCTCGGCGAACTTGAGATCGGTGTTGCAGTGCGCGCAGGGCAGGGGAGTGCGTCCTGCCAGGTACTCCGCGACGAAGTTGTCGATGACCGTCTCCTGGAACCGGCGCTGCAGGTTGAGGACGTAATGGGGGATCCCAATTGCGGCGGCGACACGGCGGGCGTCGTGCAGGTCGTCGAGCGAGCAGCACGAGCCGAAGCCGGACGCCCCCTCGCGCTGGTCGTACACCTGCATCGACACGCCGATGACCTCGTAGCCGCGCTCGACGAGGAGCGCCGCCGTCACCGACGAATCCACGCCGCCGGACATGGCGGCGACAACTCTGGTCATGGTCAGGCTCAAGGCTCAGGTTCAAAGCTCAGGGCTCAGGCTCAGGGAATCGCGACGGCTCAGGCTCGAGGGCTCAGGCCCTACAACACGCGCCGGATTCGCTCGACGACCCCCGGGAGCACCGCGAGCACGCGGTCGATGTCCTCGTCGGTGGTCGCCGGCCCGAGGCTGAACCGGATGGCGCTCTGTACACGGGCCGGCGGAAGGCCCATCGCCCGCAGGACGTGGGACGGCTCCAGGGTGCCCGACGAGCAGGCCGACCCCGACGACACGGCAATCCCTTCCAGGTCGAGCGCGATCAGCAGCGACTCGGCCTCCGCGCCCGGGAAGCTGATGTTCGTCGTGTTCGGCACACGCCCGGCGCCGGCGCCGTTGACCACGCTGCCGGGCACCGCCGCCAGCACGGCTCGCTCGAGGCGGTCCCGGCGCCCGGCCACGGCCGCGCGCTTGTTCCGGCTTCCGGCAGCGAGCTCCGCCGCCACGCCCAGCCCGACGATCCCAGGGACGTTCTCGGTCCCCGGTCTCCGGTTGCGCTCCTGGCGCCCCCCGGTGAGGACGCCGGCCATCGGCACCCCTCGCCGGATCCACAGCGCCCCCGCGCCTTTCGGCCCCCCGAACTTGTGGCCGGTCAGCGACAGCAGGTCGACGTCCAGCTCGCGCACGTCGACCTCAATCTTCCCTATCGCCTGCACGGCGTCGGTGTGGAAGCGCGCGCCGGCGGCGTGCGCGAGCGACGCGAGGGCGGCAACCGGCTGCACTACGCCGGTCTCGTTGTTCGCGAGCATCACCGAAACCAGCGCGACGTCGGGCCCGAGGTGCGGAGCCAGCGCCTCTGGGGTGACCACTCCGTCGCTCGTCACGGGCACGATGGTCACCGGCCAGCCGCGGCGCTGCAGCGCCAGCGCGGTGTTGAGGACCGCCTCGTGCTCCACCGCCCCCACGACGAGCCTCCGGCGGGTCGCCGGCGCCGCTTCGAGCGCGCCGCGAACCGCCAGGTTGTCCGACTCGGTTCCCCCCGAGGTGAAGACGATGCCAGCCGGGTCGGCCCCAACCAGCGCGGCCACCGCCTGCCGCGCCTCGTCGAGCGCACGGCGCGCCCGCTGCCCGGGCGCGTGAAGGCTGGAGGCGTTGCCGAAGGTGTCGTGCAAGGCCGAAGCAACGGCTTCGGCAACCTCCGGGGCGACCGGGGTGGTGGCGTTGTGGTCGAGGTAGACGGGCACCATGGGACAGCACGCCGCGCTTTCTCGCCCGAATGCGCGTGGCGCGGCCTGACTCCATTATCCGTGGGGGGCTGGGGGTGGACAAGGTTCGCGCCGATACATATACTGGCGAGGCTTTTCTCGGCCACCTCAGCACAGGTTTGGCTGTCACCCCGGGTGCCCGTCCCCGCTGCCGCCAGCAGTGTGGGTGTTGGGAGGAATGAAGCAATGTGGAAGCGTGATGAGAGCGTGCGGCCGCCGTCCGGCCGCGACGCTGTGGGCGTGCAACCGCCCGTCCCGCAGGCAGGTGTCCCCGGCGCACCCGCGCAGGGGGCGGACATCGAGGGCAGACGCCACATGGAAACGAGAGACGTCGTGAACATTGGGAAATCCGTCGTCATCAAGGGCGAGCTCAACGGAAGCGAGGACCTGACCGTCGAGGGGCACGTCGAAGGCCGGATCGAGCTGAAGGATCACGCGCTGACCATCGGCCCGCACGGGCGCATCAAGGCCGAGATCCACGCCAAGTCCGTGATCATCCTCGGCGAGGTGACGGGGAACATCATCGCGAGCGAGAAGGTGGACATCCGCGACAACGGCTCGGTGGACGGCGACATCGTCGCCCCGCGGGTCGCGATTGCCGAGGGGGCGCACTTCCGGGGCAGCGTGGACATGCAGCGCAAGAGCGCGCCCACTCCGCCGCCGGCGCCCAAGGCCGAGGCCAAGCCGGCGCCGCCCGCCGCGCCGGGTCAGCCCGCCAAGGCCGGCGTCTAGCGAGACGCAGCCGGCCGCCCCTGCCGGGGCGACCTGCTAGACTTGGTCCACACAGGCAGCCCGGTTGGCCGGCCGGCACACGGCCGGCGGCCGGGCCTGCCCGCTCCACGATGAGAGGCAATCCCGTGTCGGGTGGTGGAAAGTGACGGGTTTCCTGTCGCGATTCGGCCAGCGCCGCGGGGCCGACCCCGACGACGTGCCGGAGACCGCCGGCGCCCCGGACACGGTGGTTGGCACCAAGGCGCTCCGCAAGTTCATCTCGTACCTGAAGTCGCGTCCGACGCCGGTGCTGCTCGACCTGGGCCCGGTCGTCGGTTCGAACATCAGCTTCTTCGGCGAGCAGATCGGCTGCAAGATCTTCGTCGAGGACCTGTTCGCCGACATCGACCGCCACGAGCGCGAGGGCCGGCTTGCCGACCTGCCGGCGTTCCTGCGCTCGCGCTTCCCGCAGGCCTCCGGCAGCGTGGACGGGGTGCTGTGCTGGGATCTCTTCGACTTCCTGGATCGCTCGGCGGCCCAGGCGGCCGCCGAGCAGCTGTCGCGGGTGCTGGCGGTCAACGGCGCGCTCTTCGGCTTCTTCGGCATGACGCGCCCTTCCGAGGTGCGCCTGACGAAGTTCGTCGTCGTCGATGACGCGAACCTGCGGCACCGGCCCTATTCCATCCCCCGCATGCGCCAGGCCGTGCTGCAGAACCGCGACATCACGCGCCTGTTCGAGCCGCTCCGGGTCTCAGACTCCTTCCTCCTCAAGAACAACGTCCGCGAGATCCTGTTCCGCAAGCCGGATTACATGGACAGCCGATAGCGCGCCGACCGAGGAGGGCTCGCTGCACACGCGCTGCCACGGCCCGGCATCCAAGGGTAGAATACCGGTGGGCAACTCATCGGGCCGCCGGCCTCGCCGGCGAGCCCTTGGAAGGCGGCCATGCGTCCAATCGTGGCGCTCCTCACCGATTTCGGCGTCCGCGATCACTACGCGGGCACGATGAAGGGCGTGATCCTGGGGATCTGCCCGGAAGCGACCCTCGTCGACATCTCGCACGACGTCCCGCCACACGACCTGCGGACCGCGTCGCTCGAACTGGCGGCCAGCTACAAGTACTTTCCCCCGGGCACCGTCTTCCTGGTCGTCGTCGACCCCGGCGTCGGGTCGGGGCGCAGGCCGCTGGCCGCCGAGGCGGGCGAGTACCGGTTCGTCGCGCCCGACAACGGCGTGCTGACAGCGGTGCTCAAGGAGACGCCGCCACGCCGCGTGGTGGAGCTGACCGAGCGCCGCTACGGCCGCCCGACCGTCAGCCGCACCTTCGAAGGACGCGACCGCTTCGCCCCGGCAGCGGCCTGGCTGGCCAAGGGTGTCGAGGTCAGGGCACTTGGCCGCCCGCTCGCCGACTACACGCTGCTCGACATCCCGGACGCGGAGGTCGGCACCGACGCGATTGTCGGCGCTGTGCTGCGCGTCGACCGGTTCGGCAACCTGATCACCAACATCGACCGGCGCTCGTTCGACCGCCTGGCGCGGCTGGGCGGCCGCCTGCACATCCGCGTGGGCGAGGCGGACGTGGCGCAGCTGGTGAGCACCTACGCGGAAGTGCCGGCCGGGGAAGTGGCCGGGCTGTTCGGCAGCAGTGATCACCTCGAGCTGGCGGCCAACAGCGCCAGCGCGGCCGGCCTGCTCGGCGCGGGGCCCGACGCGGTGGTCACCATCACGCGCATCGCCGAGGAACAGGTTTGAGATGGACTTCGACCTGGGGGAAGAACACCTGTTGCTGGAGCAGACCGTCCGCGAGTGGGCCGAGCGGGCGGTGGCACCGCGCATCCGCGAGCTGGACCGCGAACACCGCTTC
Source organism: Vicinamibacterales bacterium (assembly GCA_035348395.1). GTDB lineage: Bacteria > Acidobacteriota > Vicinamibacteria > Vicinamibacterales > Fen-181 > JARKSS01. Next base: position 16,103 of record DAOPQX010000018.1, read on the forward strand.
GATGCGTCGATCCTCGCGCAGATGGCCGACCTGGGGCTGCTCGGCGTTTCTGTGCCGTCGTCCTACGGCGGCACCGGGACCGACTACATCAGCCTCGGGGTGGCCAGCGAGGAACTGGAGTACGTGGACACGTCGCTGCGCGTGATCCTGTCGGTACACGTCGGCCTCAACAGCCTGACCCTGCTGGCGTGGGGCACCGAGGCGCAGAAGCAGCGCTACCTGGTGCCGCAAGCCCAGGGAAAGAAGATTGCCACCTTCGGCCTGACCGAGCCTTCCGCCGGCAGCGACGTGCGCGGCATCCAGAGCGTGGCGGTCAAGCACGGCGACCGCTACCGGCTCACGGGTGAGAAGCAGTGGATCTCCCTGGCTGACGTCGCCGACCACTTCCTCGTCTTCGCCTGGACCGATCTCGAGAAGAAGAAGCAGCGCGACCCGTCCGGGCTGACGGCTTTCATCGTCGAGCGGATCTTCCCGGGCTTCTCGAGCGGGACGCTGAAGGAGAAGTGGGGCATCCTCGCCGGCAACACCGGCTTCTTCCGGATGGAGGAGGTCGAGGTACCCGAGGAGAACGTGGTCGGCCGGCCGGGCGAAGGGTTCAAGATCGCGATGTTCGCCCTCGACCAGGGCCGGTACACGGTGGCGGCGGGAGCGACGGGGCTGATTCGGGCGTGCCGCGACGCCTCGGTGAAGTACGCGAAGGAGCGCCGCGCCTTCGGCGTGGAAATCGCCCGGCACCAGCTGGTGAAGGCGATGATCGCGGGCATGGAGTCCGACTACCAGGCGGCCCGCCTCTTGTGGCTCCGCGCGGGCTGGCTGAAGAACCTCGGGCGCCGGAACACCCGCGAGACGAGCCTTGCCAAGTGGTTCGCCACCGTCGCCTCCGAACGCGCGGCCGGCAACGCGGTGCAGGTGCACGGCGCGAACGGCTACTCCGACGACTACCCGGTCGGGCGCTTCTACCGCAACTGCAAGGGCGCGGTGATCTACGAGGGGACGCGCGAGATCCACCAGCTGATGCAGGCTGATTACCTGCTCGGGTACCGCGAGGACCGCACCACGAGGTGCACGCTGCCCCCGGTTGGGAGCGGGGACACCTAATGTAGAAGCAGAATGTAGAAAGATCGATGAGACCACTCCGGCCTCCCTTTCTACATTCTTCATTTTTCACTCTACATTTCGAATCGAAGGGGGAGCCCCGTGGTCACCAACCTCTCGCTCGAGTTCCTTCGCGTCGTCGAGCGCGCCGCCATCGCGTGCGCGCACACCATGGGCCAGGGGGACGGCCCGCGCGCCGACCGTGCGGCCGTCGAGGCGATGCGACGCGAGATGGACGTGCTGCCGATCGACGGCACGGTGGTGATCGGCGAGGGCGAGCGCGACGAGGCGCCGATGCTCTACATCGGCGAGCGGGTTGGACAGGCGCACCTGCGGGGGGCAGCCGGCGGAGCGTTCGACAAGGTGGACATCGCGGTGGATCCCCTGGAAGGCACCAACCTCTGCGCAGTCGGTATGCCCGGGGCTATCTCCGTGCTGGCCGCCTCGGGGCCGGGCGGCCTGCTCCACGCGCCCGACCTTTACATGGAGAAGCTGATCGTCGGGCCGAAGTCGAAGCAGGCGGTCGATCTCGACGCGCCGGTGGCCGACAACCTCTCGGCGATCGCGCGGTGCCTGGAGCGCGAGGTGGGCGACCTGGTCGTAGTGGTGATGGACCGTCCGCGCCACGAGCGCCTGATCGCCGACATCCGCCGCGCGGGGGCCCGCATCCGCCTCATCACCGACGGGGATTTGTCGGCCGGCATCGCGGCCGCCGTGGTGGGCAGCGGCGTGCACGCGGTGATGGGGATTGGCGGGGCACCGGAGGGGGTGCTCACGGCCGCGGCGATGCGCTGCCTGAACGGCGAAATCTTCGGCCGCCTGGTCATCCGCACGGCCGAGGACGAGCGGCGCTGCCGCGAGATGGGGATCGAGGACGTGCGCCGGGTCTACCGCGCGGCCGACCTGGCGCCGGGCGGGAGCGTCATCTTCGCCGCTACCGGCGTGACCGACGGCACGCTGATGCGCGGCGTCCGTTTCTTCGGTGACGGCATCCGGACCAGCTCGCTGGTGATGCAGACCGACCCGCACCTGATCCGCTTCATCGACAGCATCTACGTGCAGTACGGGCAGGACGTCCGCATCCGCTTCTGACCCCTATCCCTCGTCTTGTCCCTTGTGCTTGCGCTTGCGCGCGGGGCGCTTGCGGCGGTCTTCGTGCGCGCCGCCGACCTGGCGGGGCAGGGGAACGCGGGGCAGCTTCGGCTTCCGGGTCCTGGGTGCTCGCTTCATGTCTGCCGAACCAGCGATGGCCTCTCCCGGGTCGAGGCCGAACGGACACGATTGAAGCCCTTGGTCCGCCGGTCACGCCTCGGCCGTGGATGCGATAATAGCAGCGTGCGCACGTGGACGGTGAACCCCTCGCGTCCCGACGAGTCGGTCCTCGCCGAGGCGGCGGCGGTCGTTCGGCAAGGCGGCGTCGTCGTCTTCCCGACAGACACGCTGTACGGCCTGGCTGCCGACCCGTGCGACGCGCGCGCGGTGGACAAGGTGTTCGCCGTCAAGGGCCGCGCCGGCCGCGAGCCGCTCCCGCTGATCGTCGCAGGCCTCGAGGAGGCCGAGACGATTGCGCGGATGACGACGCTTGCCCGGCGTCTCGCGGCCGTCTTCTGGCCGGGTCCTCTCACCCTGGTGGTTGACGACCGCGGCATCGTGGCGCCGGCAGCGCACGCCGGCACCGGCACGATCGGGATGCGCGTGCCCGCGAGCCCCGTCGCCGCGGGGCTGGCGCGCCTGGCGGGAGGCGTCGTAACCTCGACGAGCGCGAACCGCTCGGGCGCCCCGGCGCCGGTTTCGGCCGCCCAGGCCTGGGACGGGCTGGGGGAGGCGGTGGACGGGTTGCTCGACGGCGGGCCCGCGCCGGGTGGCCGCCCATCCACCATCGTGGACGCGCGCGGGGAGCGGCCCGTGATGCTGCGGGCGGGTGCGATCGAGTGGGAGCGGGTCGTGGAGGCCTTGGAACGTCGATGACGGCGAAGCGGCAGCGGGAGGCGGGAGAGCGTGCGGCCCTGGTCGGCCTGATCACGGGGCCGATTCGGCGGAGCGAGGCGGAGCGGTCGCTGGACGAACTGGCGGGCCTGGCGGACGCGGCGGGGGCTGCCGTGGTCCTGCGCGTGCTGCAGGAACGCGAACGCCCGGACGCCGCGACGTTCCTCGGGCGCGGCAAGCTCGAGGCGCTGGCCGCCGCCTGCGACGAGACAGGGGCCACGCTCGCGGTCTTCGACAACGAGCTGACGCCGGCGCAGCTGCGGCAGATCGAGAAGCAGCTGCAGGTCAAGGTCGTCGATCGGACGCAGTTGATCCTCGACATCTTCGCCGCGCGGGCCCGCACGCGGGAGGGCAAGCTGCAGGTGGAGCTGGCGCAGCTCCGCTACCTGATGCCGCGGCTGGCGGGCGGAAGCGAGTGGCTGTCGCGCCTGGGTGGAGGGATCGGCACGCGGGGACCAGGCGAGACCAAGCTCGAGGTGGATCGCCGGCGGATTCGCCAGCGCATCGCGGCGCTCGGCCGCCAGATCGAGGAGGTCCGGCGGCGGCGCCTCCAGTTGCGGGAGCGCCGTCACAAGGCGGAGGTACCGACCGTTGCACTGGTGGGCTACACCAATGCAGGGAAGACCACGCTCTTCAACCGCCTGGCCGGCGAGTCGGCCGTGGTCTCGAACGCGCTGTTCGTGACGCTCGACCCGCTGGTCCGGCGCGTCCGCCTGCCCGACCGCCGGGAGCTGCTCGTGTCGGACACGGTGGGCTTCATCGACCGCCTGCCGACGACGCTCGTGGCGGCGTTTCGTGCCACGCTCGAGGAAGTCGCGGGGGCCGACCTCCTGCTGCACGTGATCGACGCGGCGGCGCCGGGGCGCGACCGGCGGGTCGCGGCCGTGCGCCACACGCTCGAAGAGGTGGGGGCCTCCGAGGTGCCAACCCTCGACGTGTTCAACAAGTGCGACCTGCTCGAGACCGTCGAGCAGGAGCGGCTGCTGCGGCAGGAGCCCGACGCACTGTGCATCTCGGCCGCCACCGGGCAGGGGCGCGAGGAACTGCTCGAGGCGATCACCGCGCGGCTGGCCGTCGATGTGCGCCGGCTGGTGGCCCGCCTCGACCCGGCCAGCGAGTCGGACCGCCGGCGGCTGGCCGATATCTACCGCTTCGGGCGGGTGCACCAGCACGTCGAGCACGACGGCCGCGTGATGGTGGAGGCCGACGTTCCCGGCCGCCTCTGGGCGCGCCTGACCGCCGGAGGGCCTGCGGATGCGTGACCGACGCGCCTGGCACAAGAGGGAGGGTGTTCGCGCTGCGGCCTTGCTCGCCTGCCTGGCTGCCGCCGGGGGAGCGTGCGCGCCAAGGCTGGCGCCCGCCCCAACGGTGACCACGCCTGCGCACCCCGACTACGTCTACCCCGAGGTGCCGCCCGTCTTCACGCGCCCCGAGCTGACGCTCAGGCTCGATCGGGGCTGGGCGTTCCTGCAGACCGGAGACCCGGAGGCCGCGCGGCGCGAGTTCTCGGCCGCGCTCGCGGCCAACCCCGGCTTCCACCCGGCCGAGGCCGGGATCGCCTACGCGCGGCTGGCCGAGGGGGACGCCGATGCAGCCGCGTCGGCGTTCGACCGCGCGCTGGCACGCGACCCGGCGTACGTTCCGGCGCTCGTCGGGAGGGGTGACGCGCTACTCGCGCTCGATCGCCCCGACGAGGCAGCCGAGGCGTACCGCGCGGCCCTCGAGGCCCGCCCCGAACTTCCCGACGTGCGCCGCCGGCTCGAGACGATCTCGTTCCGGAGCCAACAGGCGGCGCTGCAGACGGCCCGCGAAACGGCGGCGTCCGGACGCTACGCGGAGTCGGTGGCGGCCTACGGCCGGGCGATCGCCAGCTCGCCCGAGAGCGGCTTTCTATACCGTGAGCTGGCGGTGGTCGAGCGGCGGCAGGGTGAGCGCGCCCGCGCGCTCGAGCACCTGCGCCGCGCGGTCGAGCTCGACCCGGGCGACCGGCAGTCGTGGCTGCTCATCGGCGAGCTGCTGGCCGAGGGG
>DAOPQX010000019.1:0-20837 GCA_035348395.1 Vicinamibacterales bacterium
CGATCGAGTGGCGGCGCGTGCCCGCGGCCCCATCACGGCCGGCCTTCGAGATCGCCGCCACCGAGACGACGGTCGGCCAGTTTCGCGCCTTCAGCCGCGCCACCGCGACGCCGCTTCCGCGGCAGCCGCACTGGAGCGACGAGGACCATCCCGTGGTCAACCTCACCTGGGCCGAGGCGTCGGCGTTCTGCACGTGGGCGGGCGGCCGTCTCCCGACCGAGGCCGAGTGGGAGTCGGCCGCATCGGCGGGCGGAACGGGGCAGTACGGATGGGGCGACACGTGGGATCCGTCCCGCGCGAACGCGGCCGGCGTCGCCGGCAACGACGTGTGGGGATACACCTCGCCGGTCGCGTCGTTCCCGCCGAACGCTCTCGGCCTCTACGACATGGTGGGCAACGTGTGGGAATGGACCGCCGACCTGTACTCCCCCGAGCCCGCGAACCGCGGACGCCGCTCCCTGCGCCGTGCCGTCCGGGGCGGGTCCTGGGCCAATCGCCGCGAAAACGTGAGGCTGTCCTGCCGCGACGGCCTGTCCGAGTCAGGGCGCCACAACCTCCACGTCGGCATCCGCTGCGTGCGATAGGCAGGCTCAGCGCTCGAGACTCGCGTCCCTTGTGTAAGCGCGAGGCACGCGATGGCACGATGCCTGTAAGCGTGCGGGCAAGGAGTCACGCATGAAGAAGAGCGAACTGCCCTCGACGCTGAAGCGCTCGTCACCCAAGGCGCAGCGCACCTACGCGAAGACGCACGACAGCGCGGTCCGCAGCTACGGCGAGGGCGAGCGAGCCCACCGGACGGCCATCTCGTCGCTCAAGCACTCGTTCGAGAAGGTCGGCGACCGCTGGGAGCCCAAGAAGAAGAGAGGCCCCTCCGACCCGCGCGCCGCGAAGCCGGCAAGCGAGGCGCGCGCCGGGAAGGGTGAAACGTTCGGCGGCGTCGATTACGCCGGGCGTTCGAAGGGGGAGCTGTACGAGCGGGCGCGCGCGCTGCAGATCGGCGGGCGGTCGGGGATGTCGAAGGAAGAGCTGGCCCGGGCGATTGCGAAGAAACAGCGGTGAGAGGGCGCTGGAGGCGGGAGCCGCGCCGAGGCGTTGCCGGGCAGGGAATCGGGCAGGAGCGCCCGGATGAACGCTCCTGCCCCAGGTGCTATCGCTCGCGGCGCAACTGCTCGTCGCGCCGGCAGTCGGGGCAGAGCATCGGCACGATGTCCCGCACCATCGGCTGGGTGCCCTCGAGCGACTTCCAGCCCGACAGGATCAACCGGTCGATGTCCTCGTGCACCACGAAGATCTGACAGCGAGTACAGCGTCCCTTGACCATCAACTCATCCCTTTCAAATGAAGCGACACCGGTCCCATCTCTTAAGACGCCGGAACCGGGGAAAAGGATTCCGCCTCGGCCTTAGACCCCGGTCTTCTCCATGCTGGGGTTCCACACCTTCCAGACGTTGCCGACCAGGTCGGGCCCCGGCGTCAGCGTCGGCTGCCCGGGCTCCCATCCGGCCGGGGTGGCTTCGGTCCCCTTGCTGTTCCGCACGTGCTGGTAGGCCTGGATCTGGCGAACGGTTTCGCCGAACTTCCGCCCCACCGGCGGCGTCAGCACCTCCATCGCCTGGATAACGCCGTCGGGGTCGATGATGAACCGGCCCCGCAGCTCGATACCCTGCTGCTCATCGTATACGCCGTACGCCCGCCCGACGTTTCCCCCCTGGTCCGAAACCATGTGGAAGGGGACGCCCCCCTCCACCATCCTGACCAGCTCATGGTCGTTCCACATCTTGTGGACGAAGTGGCTGTCCACGCTGACCGAGAGCACCTCGACGCCAAGTTCCTGCAACACCGGGTACTTGTCGGCGACCGCCGACACTTCGGTCGCTCAAACGAATGTGAAGTCGCCGGGGTAGAAGCAGAGCAGCACCCACTTGCCAAGCAGGTCCGACAGCTTGACGTTGGTGAAGCTCCCCCGGTAATAGGCTGGCGCCTGGAAGTCGGGCGCCTTCTGTCCGACGCGGGCAGTCATCATCGCAGCCCTCCGTGGCTCGACGGGTTCGGGCCCGGCAGCTTCGGGCGGCGGTTCGCCGACCACCGCTCCAGTCGTCCGGGCACATCCTTTTGGTGCTTCTGCCATGGGCACCTTTCAGGCCCGTGTGGGCCGGTTATTGGATGAGGTAAGTGCCCCTTCATCCTATCTCAAAACAGGCGCTTTTTCGCCACTTTCCTCTTGCCTGCCGCCTGTCCCGGCTCCCCGGCTGCCTGCGTCCGACACCCCTGCCTCGCGCCGCAGAACCTGCCCGGGCCGCGCGCCGGTGACCACCCCGTCCTTGACCACCATCACCCCGTTCACGACGACGTGCTCGAACCCGGCCGCGTAATGGTGCGGCTGCTCGAAGGTGGCCGGGTCGCGCACCTTCTCCGGATCGAACACGACCAGGTCGGCCGCCCACCCCTCGCGCAGCTCGCCCCGCCGGGCGAAACCGAAATGCCCGGCCGGCAGCGAGGTCATCTTCCGCACAGCCTCCTCGAGGGTGATTACCGCCTGCTCGCGCACGTAGCGGCCGAGAACGCGTGCGGTGTTGCCGTACCCGCGCGGGTGCGGCGTGCCCTCCCCCGGCCGCAGCACGCCGCTGTCGGACGCGATCATGACGTTCGGATCGCGCATGATCCGCTTCACGTCGTCCTCGGACATGAAGTGGTAGACCATCTGCGGCTCGGAGCCGAGCATCAGGCGCCGTGCCGTCTCGAGCTGTGCCTCGAGGTCGTCCTTGCCGAGCAGCCTGGCCGCTGCCTGCTTCACGGTGAGACCGTTGAGCGACGGGTCGTCTCGGTCGAGGGCGATGACCGCCCAGGCAAGATCGGTGAAGCCGCGCTCGGCGAGCAGCGCTTTCATCCCGTCCTTGACGCGCCGCCAGGTGGCTTCGTCCCGGAGCCGCGCCTCGATGGCGGGGCGCCCTCCCTCGAGCGCCCACCCCGGGAAGCGGATGCCAAGGCCCGCGGAACCGGCCGTGTAGGCGTATTGGTCGGCACGCACGTCCACGCCGCGCCGGCGTGCCGACGCGATCGCATCGAGCAGCGCCTGGCTGGTTCCCCAGCGGTTCGGACTATCGATCTTGAGGTGTGAGACCTGGACGGGGCAGGACGCCGCCTCGCCGATCGCAATCGTCTCGGCCACGGCCTCGGCGACCCTCGTCCCCTCGTTGCGCATGTGGCTGGCGTACAGCCCGCCGGCGCGGGCGGCCACCTTCGCCAGCTCGATGATCTCGCCGCGCTCGGCGTACTGCCCCGGAACGTACTGCAGCCCTGTCGAGAGGCCGATAGCCCCTTCCCGCATCGCCTTCGCGACTAGGGCCTTCATCCGCTCGAGCTCCGCGGGGGTCGGGGCCCGTCCGGCCGCCCCCATGACGGCGGCGCGTACCGTGTTGTGCCCGACGAGGGTCGAGAAGTTGACCGCAAGGCCCTCGCGAGTGATGGCCTGCAGCTCCGAGGCCACGCTCTCGGCCGAGTCGCCGCAGTTGCCCGCAACGAGCGTGGTGACGCCCATTCGGACGAAGTTCTCGACGAGCGGAGTTCGGACGGGGCCGTCGGCGTGCGTGTGCACGTCGATGAAGCCTGGCGCGACGCTGCGCCCCTTCGCGTCGATGACGGCCTTCGCCGAGACGCCCGGCAGGCGGCCGATGCGGGCGATTCGGCCCCCGCTCACCGCCAGGTCCGCGGCGATGCCGGGGCGGCCGGTCCCGTCGACGAGGGTGCCGTTCACGATGAGCAGGTCGTAGGCCTCGGGCTGCTGGCGCGCACGGCCGGGCGGCGCAGCCGACAGGCAGGCAACGGCGGCGGCGAGGGCAACCAGCGAGCGGAAGTGGAAGGGCATGAGGGAGGTTGTACACAGCGCGCGGGCCCGAGGGCAAGCGTCGTCGGCGCGTGCTACCATCGGGCCGATGACCCCGGCGAGCCTGTACCACAGCGCCAGGTTGGCGGCCGGCTACGCCCGGGCACGCCCGCCCGTGCACGCGCTCATCGTGGAGGCCGTGCAGAGGCGCTTCGACGAGCTCGGCATCGAGCGGGCTCGCCTCGCGCTCGATCTCGGCTGCGGCACGGGACTCTCGACCGCCGCACTCGCGCCGCTCGCCTCGCGTGCCGTCGGCCTCGAACCGGCCCTTGCCATGCTGCGCCATGGCGCCGACGTGGCGCCCGGTGCCCGCTTGGTCGCCGGGCGCGCCGAGGAGCTGCCGTTCCGGGACGGGGCCTTCGGCCTGCTCGCGGCCGCGGGCTCGCTCAACTACACGAACCTCGCGGCCGTCCTCCCCGAGGCGGCCCGCGTGCTCTGCGAAGACGGCGCCTTCATCATCTACGACTTCTCGGCCGGCCGCCGGCTGGCCGGGGATCCCCGGCTCGACCGCTGGTTCTCGTCCTTCGAGTGCCGTTACCCGTTTCCGCCCGGCTACGAGATGGACGTGAAGAGCCTGGCGTTCTCGGACGCCGGCCTGCGGCTCGTGCGCCTCGAGCAGTTCCAGGTTGCCGTGCCGATGACGGCTGAGGCCTACGAGGCGTACGCCCTCAGCGAGACCAACGTCGAGCAGGCCGTGCGCGCCGGCATCCTGGAGGACGATATCGCCGCGTGGTGCCGCGAGACGCTGCGCGAGGTCTTCGAAGGGGCGACGCGCGACGTGCTGTTCGACGCGTACGTCGCCTACGTGCGCCCCGAGCTGCCGTCGGCCGCCTGACCTCGTTCCGCTTCCCCTTCTCCGCGGGGCCGGCCCGGCGCACCCCGACCCTCTCTAGCCATCCGGGCGGCGCCCCTCGCCCTTGCCTTGCGGGCTTCTTCGTCCCGGCTTCGCGGCCTCGCGCTCGTCGTCAGCGAGCGGACCAGGCGGGTAGCCGCCTCGGTGACGTCCTCCACCGCGCGATCGAACACTGCCTGGTTCACCTTGGACGGCCGGCTGGTACCGCTCAGCTTCCGAACGAACTGCAGCGCCGAGGCGCGAATCTCATCCGGCGTGGCGGGTGGTTCGAAGTTCGCGAGCGTCCTGATGTTCCTGCACATGGGTGCGCCTTTTGCTCCTATCAGCTCCCGACCCTCCGACGCGTATCAACATCAATCACTCCGGCTCACGCCGCATCGCGGGCTGTTGGAGCCGGAGACAGTAAAGAGGAGCCCCCATGACCGTGGTGACGACGATCCGGAACGGCGTCGACGTCCAGCGCCTCATGACGATGGTGGAGGACGTCAAGCGGGAGCCTTGGAAGGGCCACCTGGAATTCAAGCTCCGATCCGAGTGGCAGGGCGGGTTCCAGGCGCGCCACACGCCGGGTGACTACGTGATCGGCGACCAGAAGCTGAAGCACCAAACCTCGAACACCGTGACCAGCGACGAGCCGCCCGAGATACTGGGCAAGGACGCGGGGCCGAGCCCGACCGATCTCGTGCTGTCCGGCCTCGCTGCCTGCCTGACCGTCGGCTACGCCGCCAACGCCGCGGCCAAGGGCATCGACATCCAGGAGCTGCGCCTCGAGATCGATGCGAACGGAGACCTGCAGGGCTTCATGAACCTGAACGACGTGCGCCCGGGGCTTTCCGACGTGTCGGTGAAGGTGCACCTCAAGTCGAACGCGCCGCAGGAGCAGCTGCAGGAGCTGCACGACTACGTCACGGCCCACTCGCCGATCCGCGACACCATCAGCAACCCTGTGAAGGTCAGGTCGGAGCTGGTTCGCGGGTAGGCTCGACTACTTCCAACCCGTCGGCTTGCGTGTGAACCTCGGGGGAAGGGCGGGCTTCGCGTCGCGCGCGGGCTCGGGCTCCCCCGAGGCCGCCGCGATCTCCTTCTCGAGGTCCTGCTCGTCGGGGAGCCCCGCCAGCTGGTCCACGAACATCAGCGAGTGCTGCGAGGGAATCTCGAACTTCTTGCCGCAGCTCGGGCACACGACCTCGTCGTCGAGGCGCAGGAGGTAGTCGCGGAGCTTGGCGAACTTCCTGCGGTCGGCTTCGTCGGCACCCGGAGGGGCGCTCTGCCTCTTCAGACGCCGCACCCACCGGATGCGGAACTCGCCCGTCCGCCGGCATCTCGGGCACTGGTATCGGGCCGACCTCGTCTCGGGCTTCTCGGTGAAGAAGGCGCGTTCGTCCAGCGGCATGCGCAATATCTTACGCCTCCGATGCAGGATCCTGCCATGCGCCGGCTTCCTCGAGAGGCCGTCTACGCCCGCAATATTCACGAACGCTGCGCGTTCGTTCATAACGCGCCGGCGGCACAGGCGTTGGACCTGCCGCCGGTTTCGACACCGCGCTGCGCGCGGTGCTCAAGACGTCGCCCGGGCGAGGATGTTCCGGGCTACGCCACCTCGCCGACGACGCGTTTCAGGTTCTCGGGAGCGAAGAAGTCGGCCACCGGGACGGCGCCGGTCATCGCCCCGAAGAACCGGCTCGTCTGCTCGGGATTGGCGCGCAGGGCGGCCAGCAGCGCCTGCACTTCGGGCGGCGGCGGCTGGAGCGCGGCGTTCTGACAGGTCAGTTCGTACAGCGGAACGGCGGCCTGGTCGCGTCGCCGCTGGTACTCGGCAAGCGCCTCCTCCATCGGACGCGAACCGGAGAGCCCCTCGTGCACGGCCTCGGCCAGCAGCTCCGCGTCCCGGAACGCGTCGCTGATGCCGAGCGCCGTGATCGGGTCCTTGTGGTAGCCCGCGTCGCCCACGAGCGCCCAACCCGGGCCGCACGGCTTCCGGAAGAAGTTGGGAAGATCGGCGGTGCCCCGAAAACGCTCGACCCGCTCGCCCTTCGCCAGCCGCTCCGCCAGCCTGGGCGCAAGCGCGGCCGCTTCAAGGAAGTGCCGCTCGATGTCGGTCCGCATCTCCTGGAAGGCGCGAATGGGCCAGTAGACGATGACCACCACCTGGCCATGGTTGGTCGGCGCGGCAATGATCATCCGGTCGGGCCTGGCGTACAGCTCGGCGCTCACGACGCTCACCCCTCTCCAGTAGGCGTAGTACGCGCACGTGAAGACCGGTTTCTCGTTGTACTTGTGAGCCCCGACGCTTCGCGCCACGAGCGAGTGCGGGCCGTCGGCTCCGATGACGATCCGCGCCTTCTCGACCACGGGGTGCGTGCGGGAATGCTCCCTCCCGCGGATACCCGTCACCCGGGTCCCGTCGGTCAGCAGCGCCTCCACCGTGAAGCGTTCTCTCACCTCCGCCCCTGCCGCGGCCGCAGCATCGACGAGGATCTTGTCGAGCACCGTGCGCCTTGGAGCGTAGCCGTCGGCGACCCCGTCAGCCGGCGCCGGAGGTCCCGACAGCACGAACGGTCCCGTGTCGAAGTCGAGCCTTCGAATCGGCGGGCAATTACTTGCGGCGACCTGGCCCAGCAGACCCCAGCGCTGGAGCCGGGCGACGCCGGGCTGATGGATGTAGTGGATCGACAACGTGTCGCTTGGAAAGACAGCCCTGTCCACCAACAGTACGCGGTGTCCTTGGCGGGCCAGGAGCATCGCGGTCGGCGATCCGGCGCAGCGCGCACCGACAACGATCGCGTCGTACATCGCGCACCCCTCCCAGTTGGCTTGGAGGCGAGCGAACATGCAAGCCACCGCACGTCAGCGGTTCGCTTCTTGCGTCGTCGCAAGCGGGACCGTTGCTCAGTTGACGCGAGCTCACCTCCTGGGTTGACCACGTTCGCTCCGGGGGCGGCGAAGGCGGTGGAGGATGCGATGGCGATCGATTCAGCGGCGTTGACGAAGGCGCTCGATTGGAACGGGCTTGACCGCATAGCCGAGCCGTTGGCGAGCACGGTGCGCGGTGCGTACGAATCGCAAGGAGCGGTCGGGCAGCAGGTCAAGGACCTCGCTCACGGTGTGTGGCTGGGCCACCCCCTCCACCCGGTTCTGACGGACATCCCTGTCGGGGCGTGGACCGTTGCGCTTGCCCTCGATGCCGCGGCCGCAGACGACCCAGGGATGAGGCGCGCGGCCCGGCTGGCAATCGGCGTCGGCCTGGTTGGGGCGCTCGGAGCGGCCGTGACCGGCCTCACTGACTGGTCGGAGACCGGCGGCCGCTCGCGCCGCCTCGGACTCGTCCACGGCCTTCTGAACATCGCCGCTACCGGCCTGATGGCCGCGTCGTGGCTCGAGCGCGGAAACGGCGGCCGCTCGGCGGGCCTCGCGACCGGCTGGGCCGGTTACCTCATCGCGGCCGGCTCGGCTTACCTCGGAGGCGATCTCGTCTTCGGGCGCCGCATCGGTGTCACCCATGCAGCGGTCGAGGAGCCCGAAGAGTTCACCGAGGTGGCGCGGAGCAGCGATCTCGCCGAGGGCTCGATGAAGCGCGTCCGGAAGGACGACGTGGACGTGCTGCTCGTGCGGCAGGGCGGCAAGGTGTGCGCGCTCGCCCACTCCTGCGCCCACATGGGAGGACCGCTCTCGGAAGGCACGTTGAAGGACGGTTCGGTGGTCTGCCCGTGGCACGGCTCGGAGTTCTCGCTCGACGACGGGCGGGTGTTGCGCGGGCCGGCCACGCAGCCCCAGCCCCGCTTCGAAGTCCGAGAACGGGATGGCGCAGTCGAGATCAAGGCGGCCGACTGAACGATTACGGTGCGGCGGCACGCCGTGAGAGGCTGTCGGCGGCGTCGCGGAGCACGGCCGCCGAGCGGTGCAGGCGCTCGCGCTCGTCGGCGTTCATTTCGGGCTCGATCACGTCGGCGGCCCCGCCGGAACCGACGACGGCCGGAAGGGAGAGCGCGACGCCGTGCAGGCCGGCCACCCCTTCCTGCACGCGGGAGACCGTGAGGACGCGACGCTCGCCGCGGAGCAGCGAACCGAGCAGGTGCGCTGTCACGAGGCCGATCGCGTGGTTGGTGGCTCCCTTGCGCCGGATAATCTCGTTCGCGGCGGTGCGGACGTCCTCGGCGACTTCCGTCTCGCGGGCAGGATCCCAGTGAGGCCAATCGCGCAGCCGCACGGCCCCGACCCGCGCGGCCGACCAGAGAACCACTTCCGAATCGCCGTGCTCGCCCACGACGTGGGCGTGCACCGATCGCGTGTCCACCCGCAGGATGCGCCCAAGAACCTGCCTGAGCCTCGCCGTGTCGAGCATCGTCCCTGTGCCGATGGCGCGGGCTGGCGGAAGCTCCGACGCCTCGGCCACCACCCGGGTCAGCACGTCCACCGGGTTGGTCACCATCACGATGGTGCCCTCGTAGCCAATGAGCTGTCGGCCGATCTCCCGGACCATCTCGGCATTGTGCCGCAGCAGGTCCAGGCGCGACTGGCCGGGCCTCCCGCCCCGGCCGGCGGCGATCACGACGACGTCCGACTCCCCGATGGCCGAGGCGGGAACCGCCCTCACCGTGGCGCTCGGGTAGAACGACGCGCCGTGGGCGAGGTCCATCGCCTCGCCTTCAGCCACATCCTCTCTGAGGTCGTGCAACAGCAGCTCGTCGGCGACGCCGGAGTGGAGCGTCGAGATTGCGACGCTCGATCCAACCCAGCCCGTCCCTACAATCGCCACGCGTCTCTTCATCGTCCCTCGGTGTGCTCTCGCTGTCCTCGAAACGCTCGATGCAAATCGTCGTCCGCGACACGGGCCTGGCCCGGCTCCATTGGGCCGACGATGGTGCTCGAAGGGATGGGACGATTATCCCACGGGGCGAGTAGTATGTCGGCCATGACGAACATGGGCATCAGCAGGCGCGAGGTGTTGGCGTTGGGTGCGATGACACCGTTTGCGGGAACGACGCTCGCCGGTGGTGCGGGCGGGCCGGCGCCGGCGACGCCGGCCGAGCGCCGCAAGGAGCTGTACGGGCTGCTGGGGGATCTGCCGGACCGCAACCGCCCGGTGTCGGGACGGAAGGTCGCGGAGGCCGAACGCGACGGCTACATCCTCGAAACATGGGTCCTCGATCTCAACGGGCTCGAAGCGGTGCCGGCGCACGTCGCCCGGCCTCGCGGGGCCACCGGCCGGCTGCCGGCCGTGCTCTTCAACCACTCGCACGGCGGCGGCTACGGCATCGGCAAGAAGGAGTTCGTCGAGGGACGCAGCTACCTGCAGCCGAAGCCCTATGCCAAGGAACTGACCGACCTCGGGTACGTGGCCCTGGCGATCGACCACTGGATCTTCGGCGACCGCAGCCACACGTCCGAGCTGGACATGTTCAAGCTGATGCTGTGGCGCGGCCAGGTGCTGTGGGGAATGATGGTCTACGACAGCCTTCGCGCGCTCGACCTGCTGCTGCAGCGGCCGGACGTGGACCCGGCGCGCGTCGCCACGCTCGGCATGTCGATGGGCAGCACGATGGCCTGGTGGGTGGCGGCGCTCGACGAGCGGGTGAAGGTGACGGTGGACATCAACTGCCTCACCGACTTCGACAGCCTCGTCGCCGACAAGGGGCTGGCGCGGCACGGCATCTACTACTACGTGCCGGGCCTGCTGAAGCACTTCACGACTTCGCAGATCAACGCGCTGATCGCGCCGCGGCCGCACCTGAGCCTGGTCGGCTTGCGTGACGCGCTGACGCCGCTCGAGGGCGTCGAGCGCATCGATCGCGAACTGACGGCCGAGTACGCACGCCTTGGGCACCCGGAGCGGTGGAAGCTGCTGCGCTACGACGTCGAGCACCAGGAGACGCCCGAAGGACGTGAGGCCATCGTGGCGTTCTTTCGGGAATGGCTGTAAGTCGGAGCACGGGGGGCCGCATGGCCATTCGCCCGCTACGGGTGGTGCTCGTCGTGGTGGCTGTCCTGTCGGCGGCTCCGGTCGGGGCTCAGGTCCAGGAGACTGGTTCGGCGTCACTGGCGGCGTGCCGCGCGGCCCGGGCCGACAGTAAGGTCGCACAACAGGAGCCGCGCCATCTCCCTGCCGAGCGTGCGCTCGGCCCCGGCAACCCGCACGGTGACCGGGCCGTCGAACGGCTGTCGATCGACCAGGCAAACCCTCGCGCCCGGCACGAGGCCTGCCTCGGCGAGGTAGCGCAAGCGTTCCGGCTCGGTGGCCGTCACGCGGCGCAGTTGGGCGTCCTGCCCGAGCGGCAGGTCGGCGAGCGCCGTGTACGTCACCTTGTCGAGCCGGCCGTCGGCGTCGGGAATCGGGTCACCGTGAGGATCGACCCGCGGGTGGCCGAGGGCGGCCGCCATCCGTTCGACGAGCGCGTCCGAGGCTGCGTGCTCGAGGCGGTCTGCTTCCGCGTGCACGTCGTCCATCCGGTACCCCAGGAACTTCGCCAGGTAGGCCTCGATTACCCGGTGACGCCGCAGCACCCTCAACGCCATCCTGCGGCCCGCGGGGGTCAGCACGACGCCGCGGTAGGGCTGGTGATCGAGCAGCTTCTGGCTTGAGAGCCGGCGGATCATCCCGGTCACGGAGGCCGGGGCGAGGTCGAGCCGCTGCGCGATCTCGGTCGTCGAGGCCGGGGCGTCGGCCGAGAGCGTGTAGATCGCCTTCAGGTAGTCCTCGGCCGAAACGGTCAGCGATCGAGCCGGGCGGTTCGCCGTCATCGACACCCCCTCGTCAGAACAGCAGGCGCCAGACCTGCGCCACCAGGAAGCACACCGACACGCCGAGGGCCAGGGGCAGGAGCGTGGCAACCGCCGTCCACCGCGCGCTGCCCGTTTCCTTGTAGATCGTGTAGATCGTCGTGGAACACGGGTTATGGAGCAGGCTGAAGAGCATCAGGTTGATGCCGGTCAGCGTTGTCCACCCGGCGCCGACGAGCAACTGCCGCACCGCCCCCGAGTCGTCCAGCTCGAACATCACGCCGTCGCCGGCGCCCAGGCCGGCCAGCCGAAGCGTGTGCACCGTGAGCATGAGAATCGTGGGGATGACGATCTCGTTGGCGGGGATCGCCACCACGTAGGCCAGGAGGATGACACCGTTCAGGCCGATCAGGACGCCGACCGGGTCGAGCGCGCTCACCAGCGTCGCGGCGATGCTCGCCCCGCCGCCCAGGTGAACGTTCGAGATCAGCCAGATCGCGGCGCCCGCCGGCAGCGCGAAGACGACGGCCCGCCACAGCACGATCGCCGTGCGGTCGATCAGCGAGGTGTACAGCGTCTGCAGGATCCTGGGCGGGCGGTACGGCGGAAGTTCCAGTGAGAAGGTCGTCGCCTCGCCCTTGAGCACGCTGCGCGTCAGCCCCCACGACACCGCGAACATGAAGAAGACGCCGAGCAGGGCGATCGCCACGACCGCACCGGCGGCGGTGATCCCGGCGAGGTGCGCGGGAACCAGGGTGCCGAGGAAGATGCTCGCGATCAGGATCTGCGTCGGCCAGCGCCCGTTGCACAGCGAGAAGTTGTTCGTGATGATCGCGACCAGCCGCTCGCGCGGCGAGTCGATGACGCGCGTC
The DNA here is from genome assembly GCA_035348395.1 of Vicinamibacterales bacterium. GTDB lineage: Bacteria > Acidobacteriota > Vicinamibacteria > Vicinamibacterales > Fen-181 > JARKSS01. The sequence continues at coordinate 12,326 of DAOPQX010000019.1, forward strand.
GCAACCACTCCGGCGGCGTTGCACCCAAACCCCATGCACATCGTCAGCGCCTGCTTGCCGTGCGCACCGACGCGCTGGAACATGCGGTCCATATTGAAGGCGACCCGCGGCAGGTAGCCGAAATCCTCGAGCAGCGTGAACAGCGGGAAGAAGATCGCCATCGGCGGCAGCATCACCGACACCACCCACGCCGTGGCGAGGTACATCCCGTCGAAGAGGAAGCCGCTCATCCACCAGGGCATCCCGACGGCGGCACCGAAGCCCTTGAGAACGGGGTGCACGTCGTCCAGCAGCAGCGACGCCAGCATGGAGGAGGGGACGTTGGCGCCAGCGATCGTCAGCCAGAAGACGACGGCCAGCAGCAGCACCATCAGCGGGAAGCCGGTCCACCGGCTCGTCAGGAGCCTGTCGAGGTGCTTGTCGAGATCGACGCGCACACGGCGCAGGCCGGTCACCTCCGAGGCGCGCGCGATCCGTTCCGCCTCGGCGTACAACGCTCCCGTCAGCCTGTCCTGGAAGTCGCCCGGGAGGCGCCAGCGCGCCTCCACGATCTTCGCGCCGAGCTCGCCGGACGGAACCGCGCGCAGCACCCGTTCGTCGCCGTTCAGGAGCCGCAGCGCCACCCAGCGCTTGCCCAAGGTGTCCGGGTAGGCCGCCTCGACGGCGGGCAGAACCTCGGCGATCGGGGACTCGACGTCGGCGGGGAGCCGGCGCAGGCGGTGGGGCTGGGGCCGCGCGGCGCCAGTCGCCACCTGCAAGATCGCGTCGCGCAGCGCGCCGATCCCGGTCCCCTGCCGGGCGGCGGCCGGGATGACCGGGACACCCAGCTCACGGGCGAGCGCGTCGGTGTTCACGCCGATTCCGTGGCGGCGCGCCTCGTCCATGAGGTTGAGCACCACCACGACCCGGTCGGTGATCTCGAGCACCTGAAGGGCGAGATTGAGATTCCTCTCCAGCCGGGTGGCGTCGATCACGACGACAGTGACGTCGGGCCGGCCGAAGAGGAGGAAGTCGCGCGCGACCTCCTCGTCGGTGCTCGCCGCCTGGAGCGAGTAGGTGCCCGGCAGGTCGACGATCTTGATGGCCTTCCCGCCGTGCCTGAACGTCCCCTCGGCCCTCGCCACCGTCTTGCCCGGCCAGTTGCCGGTGTGCTGCCGCAAACCGGTCAGGGCGTTGAAGACCGTGCTCTTTCCCGTGTTCGGGTTGCCCGCCAGGGCGACCAGGTAGTCCCATCGCCCCGGGACGACTCCAAGCTGGATCAGGCTCTCGCCGCGATGGGCGCAGCCGTGGCAGGCAGAAGCGGCGGCCAGCGGGTTCACGCGGCCTCCTTTCGCGGGCGGCGGCGAACCACGATGTCGTCGGCCTGTGCCCGCCGAAGCGCAATCACCGCCCCACGGATCCGGTACGCCACCGGGTCGCCCGACAGGCTGCTGAGCTCGGCCCGGACGACGGTGCCAGGCACGATCCCGAGGTCGAGCAGGCGGCGGCGCTGGGCACCGTGGATCTGCGCGCCAAGGCGGACCACGATGGCCTCTTCTCCAGGGCGAATGGCGTCCAGGCGTTCGAGGCCCTCCTCCGTGTCGTCTTCCTCCACCAGCTCGACGACGAGGTTGAGGGCCGCGAGCGAGTCGATCACCACCGGCCGGCCGTCGGCGAGGAGATGCAGGCCCGCCGGATCGACCCGATCCAGCCGCACGAGACACCCGACGTTCACCCCGGCGGCCCTCAGCGATCGGTAAACCTGCCCGGGTTCGTCCTCGATGTGCACCACGCGGGCGCTGGCGCCGGCTGCAACGGCTGAGAGCGGCAGGCCGCGGGCCGGCGGAAGGACACCGGAGGCCGTGGGGATGGGATCGCCGTGAGGGTCGTACACCGGGTCGCCCATGCTGGCGGCGAGGCGGTCCACCTCGTCGGCCGAGGCCTTGTGCTCGAGCCGATCGGCCAGCGCGTGCCATTCGGCAGCCCCCACGCCGGTGCGGTCGGCCAGGTAGCGCTCCCAGATGCGATGGGTGCGGATGACGCGGAGGGCATGGGCACGGCCGGCCTCGGTGAGCGCGATGACCTCGCCCTCGAGCCTGGCGAGGCCCAGGCGCGTCAACTCGCGGGCGACTTCGACGGTGCGGTCGCGCGAGACGCCGACGGCCCCGGCCAGGCTGTCCACCGACGCCGTGCGGCCGGCCGCAGCGCTGTTGAAGAGGTGCTTGACGGCGTCCTCGAGCCGCACGCGCTCGGAAAGCTCGACCAGGCGCCGCAGGCGCGGGACGATCCCGCGCTCGGGCCAGAACAGGATCGCGGCCAGCAGGACGAGGGACCCGAAGATCGCCAGCGCTGCCGCCGGGTCGGGGAGGGGGCTCATAGAGGTTTTGCCTCCCCAACATCCTGATTTAGTACGAAGAAAATGTCAAGCGGCGATCACCGGCGGAGGATGTCGGGCAGCTTCGCCATGAACGCCCGGACGTCGCCGACCTGGCGTCGCGTGGAAACGAACTCGAAGGCGGTGGCGCTGATCGAGCCGGTCCGCCGCTCGAGCGTCGCAATCAGCGCGGCCGGTACGATCGGGCATTCGTCCAGCACGCCCAGCAGGCTCACCCAGGCCGGCAGATCGAGCACGGCAATCACGTCGAGCGCGTCTCGCGCTCGCCACGGGGCACCGGCGGCACGGTGCTTCGCCAGCTGCTGCCGGAGGACGTGGAGCCCGGCCTGCGTCTCGAGGTCCGCGCACCGGAGAACGCCGAGGATGGCGATCAGGCGGTCGGCGGCGGACAGGCTCATCTCGTGGAGCGCGCGCCAGCCGCGGTGGAACACCGAGAGCAGGTCGTGCCCGACAAGGAACCCGGCATGCAAGCTCCCCCACTCCTCCAGTCCCAGGTTGCACGTGGCGACGACGGCATCGGAGGCTTCCTGCGGAGCAAAGGGCCTGGCGTGGATCGAGCACCCCGCGACGAGCGCGTTCGCGAGGAACGCCAGTTCCCGGCTTCGCGCCTCGTAGGCCTCGTCGCCTGCGTCGCGCACGCGGGCCATCAACTCGCGCATGCGCTCGAGGCGCGAGGCTTCGCCCACCGTTCCGGGCAGCAGCGCCCGGGGCCGCTCGGGCACCAGCCCTTCTTCGGCAAGCAGGCGGATTAGTGCCTCGATCGGGGCGTCGGTCCCGGCAGCCGGCGCCTCGGGTGCTTTGCCCACCGCATCCGGGCGGCCAGGAAGAGCGGCGCCGACCTCCCCTTGCTGCCCAGCGCCGTGGAGCGCGTAGTCGGCGAACACGCGCCGAATCGACGCGGCGTCGGTGGGGTCGCCAAAGGGCTTCCGGGCGAGGTCGAGCACCAGGCGCGCATCGGCTGGCGACAGGTAGCCCTGCCCGGAGCGCCGCGCCTCTCGGACCGAGGCGAGGTCGTGGAGCAGCTGACCCGGCGCGGACAACAACTCGTGAAGCCCATCCGCCTCGGGGACCGAGTTCGACAGGGCGCGGCACCCGCGCATCACCGACTCGAAGAACGGGTGGTGCGCAGCGTCGAGCGCCAGGAGCAGAGACACGATCGCGTCCCAGGCGTCGGTCCTCCTCGCGCTCACGAGGTAGCCGCCCACCTCCGTCGCGAGGTTTCCTGGGGTGAGCGGCGCATCACGGGCGGCGGGGTCGAAAACCTTCACGTGGCCTGACAGCCCGGCGGTTACGAGCCGCTCGTCGATCGCCGAGACGACTCGCGCCGCCACCTCGTCGCCCATCTCGACCAACGCCCCGAGCCATTCTCCAAAGCGGCCGGGATCGAAGCGCTCGTCACCCCCGGCCCCGACCCTGCGCCAGAGATCGACCTCCAGCACCGACGAGATCTGCTCCGGCGTCGCCGCCGCGATCACCTCGCCAGACGACTCGAGCCCCCGGTACTGAATGAGCCGATGCAGCGTCTCGGCGCGAAGGCGCGGCACGACGCGCTCGAGCCGCGCCGTCTCGAGCAGGCGCGCGAGATCTACCCGTCTGCCCATGGAAGGGGGAGGATAGCCCTTTGTCTGCCGCACGAACAGTCTTGAACTGCCCTGCGGGAGGCGGGACAATATTGGTGCAGCACCGCTCAGTTTGCCGCCCCGGCGCCCTCCCCGTACACTTGACTGCTCTGCCAAAACCTGTGCGCGACCGCCCCGGCCTCCCCGGCCCCGCTGCCGGGAGTGCGGATGAATGATATGTTCGCACCACCACTGTCACGTGTCCTGCGCCCGCCAGGGTCGCGGCTGAAGCGCTATGCCATCGCGGTGGCCCTGGTGGGCGCGGCCACGCTCTTCAGGGCGGCCATCGAGCCGCTCGTCGGCACCACGGTGCCGTTCGGGCTCTTCGTGCCAACCGTCATCGTGGCGGCGTGGCTCGGCGGCGCGGAAGGCGGGCTGCTGGCGACCGCCCTTGCGGCACTTGCCGGCAAGTTCCTCTTCATCGAGCCCCGGTACCATGCGACCTTCACCACTCGCGACATAGCGATCGTCCTCCTCGCCGGCGCCGTCGGCTCGGGGCTCGTTCTCCTGGTCTCGGTCTGGCGCCGGACGCAGCTCCGCCTCCTGGACCTGCACGACGAGATGGCAGGCATCCTCCGCCAGCTGCCGGCCGGCGTCGTCGTAGCGGATCGCTCCGGGAGAGTCGTGTTCGTGAACACGGAGCTCGAGCGCCTCCTCGGAGGGCCTCTTCGGCTCGGGATGTTCGCCGACTTCCGGCGTCAGTACACGCCGCTGCACGCCGACGGTACCGCGATCGCGTTGTCGGAGTCGCCCCTGTTGAGGGCGGCGAACGGCGAAGAGGTGCCCGAGGAGGAAGCCACGATCGTCCGAAGCGACGGCGAACGGAGAATCGTGCGGGTTCGCGGAACACCGGTGCGGAGGCACGACGGGACGGTTGCCGGGGGCGCCGTGACGGTTGTCGACGTCACCGAGCTCCGGGAGACCGCGCGGGTTGCGAGAGAGCGGGCCGAGGAGCTGGGACAGGCGGATGCCAGGCTCCGCGAACAGGCGCGTGAGCTGGAGCGCGTCAACCGCCTCAAGGACGAATTCCTGGCCACCCTCAGCCACGAGTTGAGGACCCCGCTGACGGCGATCGTCGGATGGGCGGCAATGCTGCTTCGAGGCGGGCTGTCGCCCGACGTGGTGCACAGGGCCCACGAGACCATCGCCCGGAACGCCGACTCGCAGCGGGCCCTCATCGAAGACGTGCTCGACGTGTCGAGGATCGTCACGGGGAACCTGCGGCTGGAGAAGGGGCCGGCCGACGTGGAGGGCCCCCTGAGGGCGGCGGTGGAGGCGGTGAAGCCCCAGGCGGAGGAGGCGGGCGTCACGATCACGACCGCGCTCACGGATACGTCGACAGCGGTCTGGGGCGACTCCGTGCGGCTGCAACAGGTGTTCGTGAACCTCATGTCGAACGCGATCAAGTTCAGCGGGAGGGGCGGCCGCATCTGGGTGTCGCTTCGCCGGGTGGGAGCGAAGGTGGAAGTGCAGGTGCGGGACAACGGGATCGGCATCTCGGCCGAGCACCTCCCCCACATCTTCGAGCGGTTCAGGCAAGCCGACAGCTCGACGACCCGGCGGCACAACGGCCTCGGGCTGGGGCTTGCGATCGTGAGGCACATCACGGGCCTGCACGACGGGACCGTGAAGGCCGACAGCCCCGGCGAGGGCCAGGGGGCAACCTTCACAGTCTGCCTGCCGTACCATCCCCTGGAGGAGGGTGCGCCCACCGCTACGAGTCCGCCTCGCCCGGGGGTCTTCGCAGGGCCCGCAGCGCCCCCTTCTCCCGGTTCGACACCCACCCTGCGCGGCCGCCGCGTGCTCGTCGTGGACGACGAGGCCGACACGCGGCAACTGGTCGCGTCGGTCCTGACAGCATCGGGGGCAGAAGTCATTTCCGCCGCGTCGGCCAGGGAAGCGCTCGAGCAGCTCCAGGCGGGCGTGCCCGACGCGATGCTGGTCGACATCTCCATGCCGGAGATGGACGGGTACGAGTTCGTCAGGGCGATTCGTAACAGCCGCAGCGGAGCGGAGCACGTCCCGGCAATCGCGTTCACGGCCCACGCGCGTGAGGAAGATCGCCGGCTGGCGCTGACCAGCGGCTTCCGGATGCACGTCGCCAAGCCGGTCGAGCCGACTGCCCTGGTGCGGGCGCTGGCGACCGTCCTGGAACGGTAGCCGACACGGAGGACGGGACCGGCTGTGCCATTGCAAACGGGTACGCGCCTGGGTCCGTACGAGATCGTCGAGCTGCTTGGGGCAGGCGGCATGGGCGAGGTGTATCGCGCCCGGGACCCGCGCCTCGGGCGGGATGTCGCGATCAAGGTCATGACTGCCCTGTCGGATCGGTCGCAGGCCCTCCGGTTCCAGCAGGAGGCCCGCGCGGTTGCCGCCCTCTCGCACCCGAACGTGGTCGCCATCTTCGACGTCGGAGGGGACGAGCGCCCGTTCCTGGTGACCGAACTGCTGCGCGGGCAAACGCTGCGATCGCTCGTCGAGCGGGGCCCCGTCCCGCTTGCCGAGGCGGTCGAGCTCTCGCTGCAGGCCGCGGCGGGGCTTGGCGCCGCGCACGAGATGGGAATCGTCCACCGCGATCTGAAGCCGGAGAACCTGTTCCTGACGGCGGACGGTCGCCTGAAGATCCTCGATTTCGGCGTGGCGAAGATGGTGTCAGCCGACGGTGGCGTCACCAGGACGGCAACGACGTCCCCCGGCATGGTCCTGGGCACGGTCGGGTACATGTCCCCCGAACAGGTTCGCGGCCTCGAGGCGGATGCACGCTCCGACATCTTCGCGCTGGGGGCGGTCCTGTACGAGTTGCTCACCGCGCGGCGTGCCTTCGACGGCCCCACGCCGGCCGACCGACTGGCCGCGGTCCTGCACGAGTCCCCCGCCGCCCTGCACTTTCCAGCGGCGGTCCCGGCGTCGCTCGTGAGTCTCGTCCAGCGCTGCTTGCAGAAGGCCCCCGAGGCGCGCTTCCAGTCTGCCCGGGAGTTCGCACTCGCCGTGGAGGGGCTCACCCTCGCCCAACCGACCGCGGCCGTGGGAGCCGGGAATGCCGGGCACTCCTCGATTGCCGTGCTGCCGTTCGCAAACCTCAGCGCCGACCCCGACAACGAGTACTTCAGCGACGGCCTGGCCGAGGACCTGACCAGTGCCCTCGCCCGCCTCGCGCCGCTGCGCGTCGCGGCGTCCACCTCGGCGTTCCGCTTCCGACGCGGCGGCAGGGATCTCCGCGAGGTGGGACGCGAGCTTGGCGTCGAGACGGTACTCGAAGGGAGCGTGCGGCGCGCGGGCGGTCGACTTCGCATCACGACCCGGCTGGTTGACGTGGCGTCCGGGTACCAGCTCTGGGCGGACCGGTACGACCGGAAACTCGCGGATGTCTTCGACGTGCAGGACGAGATCGTCGAGTCGATCGTCCAGGCGATCGCTCCGACTTTGGTTCCCGTGGCCAGGGCCGCCGCCCATCGCGGCACCCGGAACCTTGAGGCCTACGAGTTGTACTTGAAGGGGAGGTACTTCTGGAACCAGCGGTCGCCGGCCGTCCTGCCCGCGGCCCTGCGGAGCTTCGAGGAGGCTGTCGCCCGGGACCCCGACTATGCCCTGCCCTACTGCGGGCTGGCCGACTGCTACACCATCCTGCACGCCTACGGCTGGATGCCCCCAGCGATGTGCCGACCGAAGGCGGAGCAATCGGTCGAAAGGGCGCTGGCGCTCGAGCCCGGCCTCCCCGAGGCCCGTCTGTCGCGCGCGCTCTACGTGTTCCACTTCGAACGGCACTGGCGGCAGGCACGGCGCTCGTTTGCCGAGGCGCTCGAGGCACGCCCGCGCATGGCGATCGGGCAGGTGCAGTACGCCCTGTTCCTCGCCACGGCGTACGAGTTCCAGGAGGCACGGGAACGAATCGACCTGGCGCTCGGGCTCGATCCCGACGCGTCGATCATCCACTTCCTTGCCGCGTCGGCCTGCTGTCTCACCGGCGACTTCGAAGGCGCGGAGCGGCACGCCACGCGGGCGCTCGAGCTCCAGCCCGAATCGCTCGGCGCCCGGTGGCCGCTGACAATCGCGCTGCTCGCAACCGGCCGGACGTCCGACGCGATCGCTGTCGGGGAAACCGTCGTCGCGCGCTCACGCGCGCCCGTGTTCCTGGGCGTGATGTCGATGGTGTACGGGCGGGCGGGACGGCTTGCCGACGCGCAGCGGCTGGCACGGGAGCTCGACGAGCGCCGCGCCCGCGGCGAGTTCGTCGTCCCCTTCGCGGACCTCGGCGTGCACCTCGGGCTCGAGAACCGCGCAGGCGTGCGCGACGCCCTGGCGGCATGCGTGGACGGCGGCGCCGCGCCCATGGCCGTCGCGGGCCCGACACGTTTCCTCCTGGACGGGTACAGGAGCGACCCGGAGATCGCGCTCCTCCTCGATCGGCTGCACGACGTCGAGTAGCGGGCTGCGAGGGTTCGGCATTGCGCTGCGCCCGCGGACGGCAGGACAATACCGTGGGGCTGTCAGCTTACACACGCGCCGGGGAGGCGCCCTG
>DAOPQX010000020.1:0-20456 GCA_035348395.1 Vicinamibacterales bacterium
TCGCCCGCGCCTCCCGGCCCGAACAGCGTCGCCCCGACGCCACCATCGTCATCGCGGCGGGACCGCGCAACGACTTCCTGCCGCCCGAGATCGAGGCGCTGAAGCGCTACCTCGCGCGCGGCGGGAAACTCCTGCTGATGCTCGACCCGCCCAACCGCGCCGACGCCCCACCGCTGGCCAACCTGATCGCCCTCGCGCACGAGTGGGCGATCGAGGTCGGCAACGGCGTCGTCGTGGACGTCAGCGGCGTCGGCCGCCTGCTTGGCACCAGCGAGGAGGTCCCGGTGGCGGCGACCTACCCGTCTCACCCGATCGTCGAGCAGTTCGACCTCCTCACCGCCTTCCCGCTGGCGCGGCCCGTGTCGGCCGTGACCGCCGGCGTCAACAGCCGCTTCGCGCAGGCCTTCGTCGAGACCAGCCCGAACAGCTGGGCCGAGACCGACGTGAAGACGATGCTCACCGGCGGTGAGCTGAAGTTCGACGAGAAGTCGGGCGACCGGAAGGGGCCGATCGCCATCGCGGCGGCGGTGTCGGCGGCGGCCGAGAGCGCGGAGGCGCAGAAGGCGGACCAGAAGGACCCGGCCAACGGCGAGAAGCCCGAGACGCGGGTGGTCGTCTTCGGCGACTCCGACTTCGCGTCGAACTTCGCGCTCGGCATCCAGGGGAACCGCGACCTGTTCATGAACACACTGGGCTGGCTCTCGCAGCAGGAGAACCTCATCTCGATTCGCCCGAAGGAGACCGAGGATCGGCGCCTGACGATGACCTCGGGACAGCAGACGCGGGTGCTGATCCTGGTGCTGGTGGTGCTCCCGCTGCTCGTGCTCGGCTCGGGCGTCTACACCTGGTGGCGGAGGCGGTAGATGCGCAGCTTCAAGTCGGTGGGCGTCCTGGCCCTCGTGCTCGCGGCCCTGGGCGCCTACATCTACTTCGTCGAGCGGAAGAAGCCCAGCGGGCCGGAAGCCGAGGCGAGGCCGAAGGTCTTCGACGTCGAGGCGGACAAGATCGTCGAGGTGATGGTCCGCTCGGGCGCGGACCGGACCGTCGTGAGGAAGGTGGACGGCGAGTGGCGCGTCGTCGAGCCGATCGAGGCCAAGGCCGACCAGGCCGAGGTGTCGGGCATCACGAGCAGCCTCGCCAGCCTGGAGAACGTGCGGGTGGTCGAAGAGGCTCCGTCGGATGTCGCGCAGTTCGGCCTCGACAAGCCATCGATCGAAGTCGGCTTCCGCACCGAGGGCGAGAAGGCGATGCGCCATCTGCGCCTGGGCGACAAGACGGCGACGCAGGGCGAATTGTACGCCTCGCGCGGCGGCAAGCAGGTCTTCCTGGTGCCCGCGTACCTCGACACGTCGTTCATGAAGAGCACCTTCGACCTGCGCGACAAGAGCATCCTCGCCTTCGCGCGCGACAAGGTGGACCGGGTGGCGATCGAGGGCGGCACCGCGCCCAAGACGCTGGTGAAGTCGGGGTCCGACTGGACGCTGACGGCCCCGCTGCAGGCGCCGGCCGACTACGGCGCCGTCGAATCGCTCGTCGGACGGCTCGAGACCGGCCGCATGAGCGCAATCATCGAGCAGCAGGCGGCCGATCTGAAGCGGTTCGGCCTCGACAAGCCGGCCCTGTCGGTCACCATCGGGACCGGCAGTTCCCAGGCCACCCTGCAAGTCGGTTCGAAGGCCGACACGGGCGCGTACTACGCCCGCGACGCCTCGAGACCGCTGGTCTTCACGCTCGAATCGGGCGTGGTCGACGAACTGCAGAAGCCGGCCGGCGACCTGCGGAACAAGGACGTGTTCGCCTTCAGGCCGTTCAACGCGACCGCCCTCGAGCTGACGCGCGGCGACGAGGTGCTGTCCATCGAGAAGGCCAAGGCGAAGGACGGCGGCGAAGTGTGGCGGCGCGTGAAGCCCTCGGCCGGTGACCTCGATCGCGCCAAGGCCGACGACGTGCTCGCGCGGCTGTCGAACCTGCGAGCCGAAGCGTTCGAGGCGGAGGGCACCGCGGCGGCGAAGGCGCTTGCCTCGCCGACGCTCGTCGTGCGCGCCCGCTACGGGGAGGGCAAGGAGGAGACGGTGCGGTTCGCGCGGGCCGGCTCCGACGTCTACGCCGGCGTGCCGAGCCAGCCCGGCGCCCTGAAGGTGCCCTCCGGCGACTTCGACGAGGCAGTGAAAGCCATCGACGCGCTGAAGTAGCGCAGGGCGTTAGCCCTGCGGGACAAGCTCCTCATGCAACACACCCTTCGCCGAGCCGGCGCGGCGCTGCTGCTGGCGCTCGCCGTCTCGGCGTGCGGCGCGAAGGCCCCACCCGCGGCCGCACCGGTCTCCCCCGCGGTTACCGCTCCCGCGGTGCCGCTCTCGTCACTCGCGCGCGAGCTGGATCGGATCTTCGCCGCGCCCGACTTCGACCGCATGCACTGGGGCGTTCTCGTGCGCTCGCTCGAGACGGGCCAGGTTCTCTACGAGCGGCAGGCGGGCAAGCTGCTGATGCCGGCCTCCAACATGAAGATCGTGACGCTCGCGGCCGCAGCCGAGCGCCTGGGCTGGGACCACACGTGGACCACGTCTGTGACCCCCGCCGGGCGCGTCGACGGCGGCACCCTGAAGGGCGACCTCGTGGTCGCGGGCACCGGCGACCCGACGATCAACGGCCGCAGCGGCGAAGCGACGGCCGTCTTCCAGAAGTGGGCCGACTTGCTGCTGGCCGCCGGCCTCCGTCGCATCGACGGCCGCATCGTCGGTGACGCCTCGGCGTTCGACGACGAGGAACTGGGAGCGGGGTGGGCCTGGGACGACATGGCGTTCGATTACTCCGCCCCGGTCAGTGCGCTCCAGTTCAACGAGGATATCGCGCGCCTCGTCGTCAGGCCGGGCCCGGGCGAGGGGAGCCCGGCGACCATCGAGCTCACCCCGGCCGAGAGTGGCCTCGTCGTGGACAACCGGGTGACGACGGGGCCGGGCGACCGGGTGGCGCTGTCGCTGCGGCGGCTCCCGGGTTCGGAGCGCCTCACCGTGTCGGGCAGCATCGGGCAGCTGGCCAAGGAGTCGGCGCGGCTGGTGGCGGTGGACAGCCCGAGCGCCTACTTCGCCCGCGCGCTGCGGCGGGTGCTGGTGGAGCGGGGAATCGAGGTGACGGGCCCCGCGGTGGACGTGCGCGCGCTCGACGTGAAGCCGGTGCTCGACCCGGTCGAGCCGTTCTTCGTCCACCACTCGCCGCCGCTGTCGGACGCGGCCCGCGTGCTGATGAAGGTGAGCCAGAACCTGTACGCCGAGACCTTCCTCAAGACGATCGGAGCGGTCGCGGGTGAGGGAGGCAACGCCGAGTCGGGCCGGAAGGAGGTGGCGCGGGTCCTGCAGAGCTGGGGTATCCCGCCGGAGGAGTACGTCCTTGCCGACGGATCGGGGCTCTCACGCTACAACTACCTGACGCCGCACATGCTGGTGACGATCCTGGAACGGATCTACCGCGACCCGCGCCACCGCGACCCGTTCATCGCGGCCCTGCCGGTGGGGGGCGAGGACGGCGGCACCATCGCGAGGCGGTTCAAGGGCACGCGGGCGGCGGGCAACGTGAAGGCGAAGACGGGATCGCTCGCCAACGTCCGCGCGCTCTCGGGCTACGTCACAAGCCTCGACGGCGAGCCGCTGGTCTTCTCGATCATCGCCAACAATTTCACGGTCCCCCAGGCCACGATCGACGCACACATCGACCGGGCCGTCGAGCACCTGGCGAACATGACGCGGCGGTGAAGGGCGGGGTTATTCCGACAGGATCTCCCGCGCACGCGCCAACAGGCGCTCCTCGGGCCCATCCAGCCCGCCGCCCTGCGAGAGATCGGGCCGTCCACCGCCCTTGCCGCCGAACTCGGCGAACAGGGCCCGCAGGGCGGCAGAGGCATCCACCTTGACGTCCTTGGACCGCGCGACCAGCGCCAGGCGCGGCGTGGACGACGAGAAGAGGGCGACGCGGAAGCCGGGCTGCGCGCAGACAGCCGAGGCCGTCGCCTTCAGCACGCCGGCATCCGCCCCGGGAACCACGCGCACGAGGAGGCGGGTTCCGTCGGGAAGGAAGTCGGCGGTTGCCGCAACCGCGGCAGCCTCGTACGTGGCCAGGCGCTCTTGCAGGGTCCTGATGAACTTCCCCTGCTCCTTGGCCTCGGCCTGCATGCGGGCCACGGCCGCGGGCAGGTCGGCCGGGGCCACCGAGACGGAGCGGATGCATCCCGCCACCGCGTCACGGTAGAGGCGCAGGTAGCGCAGCGCTCGACCGCCGCACACGAACTCGACGCGTGTCCCGCCCCGCAGCCGCTCACCCGACAGGGTAGCGATCAGTCCGATGCTGCCGGTGCGCGCGACATGCGTGCCGCCGCAGGCCGACAGGTCATATCCCTCGACCTCGATGATCCGCAGCGCGCCCGTCCGCTCGGGCTCCTTGCGCAAGGGCAGGGTGGCCGCGTCCGCTTCCGACATCGTGCGAATCGCGACGGGCCGGTCCTCCCAGACGATCCGGTTGGCCTCTGCCTCCGCGGCCGCGAGCGCCTCGGGCGAGAGCGGCACGTCGAGGTCCACGGTCGAAACGTCGGCTCCCAGGTGAAACCCGACGGTGCGGGCGCGACTCAGGCGATCGAGCGCGGCGGAGAGGATGTGCTGCCCGGTGTGCTGCTGCATGTGATCGAGGCGCCGCTCGGCATCGACACGGCCGTGAACGTTCCGGCCAGCCTCGAGGGGCTTGTCGAGGACGTGCACGACCCGGCCGGCCTCGTCCTCGATCACCTCCAGCACCCGGGCGTCTCCAAGCCAGCCGGTGTCGAACGGCTGCCCCCCGGACGTCGGATAGAAGGCGCTGCGATCGAGCACCACGCCGGGGCGTCCCTCGACGCCGGTCACGGTGACGACGGACGCGTCGAACTCGAGCTGCGCGGAATCCTCGTAGTAAAGGCGGTCGGACACGGGCCCTCCTCGATACCGAATCCCGGCGATCCGCTCAGCGCGCCGCAAGCAGGGGGTCGCTGAGACCCGCCTCGGCGAATCCCCGGGCGCGCAGCTGGCAACTGTCGCAGCGGCCACAGGGGGCGCCGCCCGGCGCAGGGTCGTAGCAGCTCCAGGTCAACGAGTAATCGACCCCGAGCCCCACGCCGAGGCGGATGATCTCCGCCTTCGTCATGCGGATGAGCGGCGCGTGGACCACGAACGACGCTCCCTCGACGCCGGCCTTCGTCGCCAGGCGCGCGGTGCGCTCGAAGCTCTCGACGAACTCGGGCCGGCAGTCGGGGTAGCCGGAGTAGTCGAGGGCGTTCACCCCGATGAAGAGATCGCGGGCTCCCTCCGCCTCGGCCCAGGCGAGCGCCAGCGAAAGCAGCACCAGGTTGCGTGCCGGCACGTAGGTGGACGGGATGACGCCCAGTTCGATCGGGCGGTCCTTGGGAACCTGCCCGCTCCCGGTCAGCGCCGACCCTCCGAACGCCGCGAGATCCACGCCCAGCTCGACGTGGCGAGCCGCCCCGAGCGAGCGCGCCACCCGCCGGGCCGCCTCCACCTCTCGCTCGTGCCGCTGACCGTAGCTGACCGTGAGGGCGTGCACCTCGAAGCCCTCGCGGCGCGCCACCGCCGCCGCGGTGGCCGAGTCGAGCCCGCCGCTGAGGAGCACCACCGCCGGTTGCGCCTTCGTCATCCCGCCATTGTAGTTAGAATGGGCCTCGGAGGTGCGTGTGCGGAAACCGACCTTCTACTGCAAGCCCACCTGAACGACCTGCCGGAAGGCCAGGAGTTACCTGGACCAGCTGGGCGTCGTCGTGGACTTCAAGGACATCAACCGTGAACCGCCGTCACGCGCCTTCCTCGAGCGTCACGTGGTGGAGGGCCGCGAGCTGGAGTTCCTCGGCAAGCGCAGTCCGATCCTCAAGGACCGGCCCTTGCCCACCTCCAAGCGCGAGGCAATCGACCTGATGCTCGAGCAGCCGAACGTGATCAAGCGCCCGGTCCTCGTCCTGGGCGACGAGGTCGTCTTCGGCTTCGACGAGGCGCGGTACCGCCAGCTCTTCGGCTAGCGGTCGGTGCGAAGGGGATTCGGATCGGGCTTGGGATTCGTCGATTGGGATTGGGATTGGGATTGGGATTGGGATTCATCAGAATCGGCACCTCCGGCTGGAGCTATCCCGCGGGTCAAGGCACCTGGAACGGACTGTTCTACCCCCCGCGCGGGAAGGGCGGCTTCAAGGCGGCCGACGAGCTGCGCTACTACGCGTCGCGGTTCGACACCGTGGAGGTGAACTCGACGTTCTACCGGACGCCGGTGCCGGCGACCACGCGGCGGTGGGCCGCACAAACACCCGCGAGCTTCGAGTTCTCCATCAAGCTGTTTCAGAAGTTCACGCACCCCGGCATGGTCGGGCGCGGCGCCCCCGCGGCCCGCAGGCCGGCCACCGGACCGCGTCCGCTCCCCGAGCCGACGCCGGCCGACCTGGACGAGTTCCTTGCGGCGCTCGATCCGCTCGCCGGAATCGGGAAGCTGGGGGCGCTGCTCGTGCAGTTCCCGGCCGGCTTCCGGGCGGATCCCGAGTCGCGCGACTACCTGGCGCGCCTCCTCGAGTGGTTCCGCGACTACCCGCTGGCCGTCGAGCTCCGCCACCGGTCGTGGAGCGACGAGCAGCGCGAGACCGACACGCTGCTCGGGGCGGCGCGCGCGGCCCTGGTGCAGATCGACGAGCCGAAGTTCCGCTTCTCGATCCGGCAGGATCGCGAGCCGAACGTCCGGTCGCACTATTACGTGCGGCTGCACGGCCGCAACGCGGCGCAGTGGTGGACGCACGACTCGCCCGACGATCGCTACAACTACCTCTACTCGCCGGCGGAACTCCGCCCGATCGCCGAGACGATCAAGCGCGTCGGCCGAAGCGTGGACAAGACGCACCTCTACCTGAACAACCACTACTCGGCGAAGGCGGTCGTCAACGCGACCGTGTTGAAGCAGATGCTCGACGTGCCGATCGAGGGGGAGTACCCAGAGGAGCTGGTCGAAGCGTACCCTGAGCTTCGCGGCGTCGTACGGACGGCTCCGCACCGGACGCTGGTTGACTGACGCCGACGCGCGGGCAGAGACGGCTCACCACGCAGGCCGCGCACCTGGGGCGCACCGGGCGGCAGACATTCTGCCCCCAGACGACGAGGTAGAGGTTGATGTCCGGCCACCAGCGTCGCGCCGCCACCCGGTAGAGCGCCTGCTCGGTTTCCTCGGGCGTCCTCGTTCGAACCCAGCCGAGACGGTTGGCGATCCGGTGGACGTGGGTATCGACGCAGATGTTCTCGCGGCTGCCGAAGGCCAGGATCAGGACCAGGTTCGCCGTCTTCCGTCCCACGCCCGGCAGCGTCAGCAGCTCCTCCATCGTCGCTGGGACCCGCCCGCCGAAGCGCTCGAGGATCGCCAGCGCCGTCGCCTTCACGTGGCGCGCCTTGTTGCGGTAGAAGCTCACCGGGTAGATCAGGTGCTCGATTTCGCCGGCGCCGAGGGCCGCCATGCGCTCGGGCGTCGGGGCGGCCGCAAACAGGCGCGCCGAGGCCGCGTCGGTGGTCGCGTCCTGCGTTCGCGCCGACAGCAGCGTCCCGATCAGCACCTGGAACGCCTTGTCGAGGCGCGACTGCGCGATCTTCTCGACCGCCGGAAGGTCGTGCTGCTCGATCGCGCGGGCGAGCCGCGTCATCACGGCGGCAACCGGGGGGCGGGCAAGGGGAACAGGTGAAGCCGGTTTCATGGGTGGAACGCCGGCAGGGCGAAAGCCCTGTCCTACGGGTGAACGGGTGTCAGGGGCGGGCGCCCGGCCAGGACCTCGAGGACATTGCTGACGGCGAGGTCAGCCATCGCGGTCCGCGTCTCGGTCGTCGCGCTGCCAAGGTGCGGTGCCAGCACCACGTTGTCGAGAGGCAGCAGCGCCGGGTGCACCAGCGGCTCGCGCTCGTACACATCGAGGGCCGCGCCCGCGATGAGCCGTTCGCCGAGCGCCCACGCGAGCGCCTCCTCGTCCACGACCGGCCCCCTGGAGGTATTGACCAGGTACGCGGAACGCTTCATCCTCGCAAGCCGTGGCCGATCGATCAGGTGACGAGTGTCGGGCGTGAGCGGAACGTGGAGCGTGACCACGTCGGAAGTCCGCAGCAGCTCGTCGAGCGGCACGGTGACGATAGGCGGCAGGGGCACCCCGCCGGACGGCGAGACCGGCTGGCCCGGTAGCGAAGCGGCGGCGACGCTCATGCCGAAGGCGGGCGCCCGCGAAGCCACCGCCGTGCCGATGCGCCCAAGACCGATCACCCCCAGCTGCTTCCCGCTCAGCTGCATCCCCAGCATGTAGTCGAGCGCCCAACCGCCCCACCGCCCCGCCCGCACCGCGCGGTCGCCCTCGGCGATGCGCCGGGTCGCCGCGAGGATCAGCGCCCAGGTGAGCTCGGCGGTGGCCTCGGTCAACACCTCCGGGGTGTTGGTGACGACGATGCCGCGCGCGGCGGCCGACGCGACGTCCACGTTGTCGTAGCCGACGGCGATGTTGGCGACGATCTTCAGCCGTGGAGCCGCTTCGAGCACCTCGCGATCGACGCGGTCCGTCAGCAGGCACAGTAGGGCGTCCTTGTCGGCCACGCGGCGCCTCAACTCGTCGCCAGGGATGGCCGCGGCTTCGCCGTGGAGATCGACCTCGCAGGCTTCCTCGAGGCGCCGGTAGACGGTGGCCGGCACGCGTCGAGTCAGCAGGACCCTCGGCTTCAACGGCGCTTCTCCTGCGCGGCGTATTCCTGGCGGCAGGCCTCCGAGCAGAAATAGAGGACCGAGCCGTCGCGCGCCGGCTCGGCGAGGGCATTCGTGGGCGGCAGGAACGTGCCGCAAACGGGATCCCGAACCATGCGGACGCCGCGCTCGGCCGGCTTCCTCCGTCCGTCCGCCAACGGCGCCCCCGCGGCGCTGGCGAGCAGCGAGCGGATGGCCCGCCCCAGCAGCACCAGGAGGATGATCAGCAGGAGGATGCGGATGAGCATCGGCCGGGCCTACTTCCCGGGGGGCTGCGCCGCGGGCGCCGTTCCGGCGAGATCGGGGTGCGCCGACTGCAGGCCCTGGAGCGCGCGGCGAGCCGCGTCGGCCTCCGGGCTCGTGGGCGCGACCGCGATCAGGCGCTGCCACGACTCGGCCGCTCCCTTCAGGTCCTGCCGGCCGAACGCGCGGACGATCCCCTGGTTCAACAGCGTCTTGGTGTGCGCCGGATCGACGGCCAGCGACCGCTCGAACTGCTCGAGCGCGCGGTCGGGCTGGTTCAGGTAGTAATAGGCGACGCCGAGGTCCGTGCTGACGTTGGGGTCTTTCGGGTCAATCCCGAGCGCGGCCTCGTACCAGGTGACGGCCTCGCCGTAGCGCTCGGCATCGAAGTACGCGTTGCCGAGCTGCACGCGGCTCTGAGCGTCAGAGGGGTTCTTCTCGGCTGCGGCGCGGAGCACCTGCACGCGGGCCTCGTCGAGCGGGGGGGCCTGGGGCTGCGCCGCGGGCGCCGCGCCGCCGGCGGGCTGCACGGCGGCGGCCGGCGGTACGCCGGCGAGGGCCCTCGGCCCGGCCTGCTGAGTGCCGATGATCCACCCGACGATGAGGCCGAAGAACGCCCCGGCGATGGCGAGGACGATCGATTCCGGTTTCATAGGATGATGGTTGGAGACGCCGACCCGCCGATCATAACAGGGTGCGTTTGAACCAGTCCACCAGCACCCCGACGAGCCCGGCTTGCCGCGCCAGCATGGTGGTCCCATGCCCCGCCCCGTCCAGCACCAGCTGCTCGCGCACGCCTGTCCCCTCGCTCGACAGGCGCCGCAGCGTGATCATCACGTAGGCATCCTCGCGGCTTCCCACGAGCAGCGCGGGGCGGTCGCCGTAGCGGTTGAGGTTGGCCTGCGTTCGCAGGCCCTGGTAGTCGAGGCCGGGCGACAGCAGGGCGATCGAGCGGACCGTGGGATCGGCGGCGGCCGCGACGACGGCCAGGTTGGCGCCGATCGACGCCCCGAGCAGCCCCACCTTCCCGGGCGTGACCTCGCGGCGCGTCGCGAGGTAGTTCCGGGCGGCCCTGAGGTCCGCGACAATCCCGCCGTCCTTCGCACTCGGACCCGTCGGCCTCGGGTCGGAGGCGCCGTGACCCCGCAGGTCGATTGCCAGGGCCACCAGCCCCGCGTCAGCCAGGCGCGGGCCGACGGCCTCCCAGTCCTGGCGCGACCGCGTCTGCATATGGATGAGCACGACCGCGGGCCCGGGGCGCGAGGGCAGGTACAGCGTCGCGGCGATCGACACGCCGTCCCCGGTGACGAAGTGCACGTGCTGTTGAGTCGAGGCCGAGGCAGCCCACGGCGACAGTGCGAGCCACGCCAGGAGCGCGGGCACGACGAGGCGATGCCCGGTCACCTGAGCAGCTCCACCATTTCACGCACGGCCCGCTCGAGGCCGACCAGCGACGCGCGGGAGATGATGCTGTGCCCGATGTTCAGCTCCTCGATCGTGCGGATCGAGGCCACGGGACCGATGTTGAAGTAGGTGAGGCCGTGGCCGGCGAGCACCTCGAGGCCGCCAGCGGAAGCCGCCTCGGCCGAGCGGCGGACCTCGGCGAGCCGGGCGGCGCGCGACGAGGGAGAGGCGTCGGCGTAGCCCCCCGTGTTGATCTCGACGGCGTCGGCGCCCACCTCCTTCGAGGCCGCCACCTGCGCCTCGTCGGGATCGATGAAGATGCTGACGCGGATGCCCGCCTCCCGGAGCCGCCGGGTCGCCGCAATCACCGCGGCGCGGTTCGCCACGACGTCGAGCCCGCCCTGCGTGGTGATCTCGTGGGGTTGCTCGGGAACCAGCGTCACCTGGTCGGGGCGGACGCGCAACGCGATCCCGGTCATCTCCTCGGTCGCGGCCATCTCGATGTTCAGCTTGGTGGCCACCATCTGGCGAAGCAGCTCCACGTCGCGGTCCTTGATGTGCCGCCGGTCGCCGCGCAAGTGGACGGTGATGCCCTGCGCGCCGGCCAGTTCGGCGAGCAGCGCGGCCGCGATCGGCTCGGGCTCCCGGGCCTTCCTGGCCTCGCGGATGGTGGCGATGTGATCGATGTTGACCGCAAGTCGCATGATTCGCTCCGTCGCAAGACCCGCAGACCCGCTGGCCGCTCGACTTCGCTCGAGGCTGGCCCCTCGACTTCGCTCGGGGCAGGCGGAGGCCGGCGCCACTAGCGAGGCGTCGCGTCGGGAAGGCCGCCGTCCACCGGGATGGTGGCACCCGTCGTCGGCGTCTGTCGCGTGGCGAAGAACAGCACGGCGTTGGCGACGTGGCGCGCGGTCACGGGGGCCTTCAGCAGGTTGCGGCTCCGATAGTAGGCTTCGAGCCCCGCTTCATCGAGGCCGCGGGCGCGCATCCGGTCGGGGCCGACCTCGGCCCAGAGGCCAGACTTCCTGCTGCCGTCCGAGAACACGGCGTCGGGCGCCACCATGTTGACCCGCACGTCGAGCCCGGCCAGCTCGAGGCTGGCGATGCGGGCGAGCTGGTGCGAGGCGGCCTTGGTGGCGCTGTACGCGCCGAACTTCGCGCCGGGCGCAAACACGTTCTTGGTGGAGACCAGCACCACGTCACCGCCGCTGCCCTGCCGTTCGAAGAGCCGGGCGGCCTCGCCCAGCACCAGCAGCGTCCCCTCCACGTTCACCCGCTCGAGCCGCCTGAACGCCGAAAGGTCCATCGTCGCCAGCGACGAGACGTGCGCGATCCCCGCGTTGACCACCACCAGGTCGACGCCGCCCCACTCCTCGACGACCCGCCGCCACGCCTCCCCCACTGCGCCGGCGTCGGTCACGTCCATTGGCACGCCGATGATGGCCGGGCCGAACACCTCCGACAGCTCAGTGACCAACGATTCGAGGCCGGGGCCGGGCAGGTCGGTGGCGGCCACGAGGCAGCCGGCCTCGAGGAGCGCGCGGCAGATCCCCGAACCGATCGCCCCCGCCGCGCCGGTCACGATCGCAACCTCGCCCGTCAGCGCGCCGCCCTCTCGACCGGCGAGCTTCGCGTGCTGCAGCGTCCGGTATTCCATGTGGAACAGGTCGCGCTCCGGCAGACCCTCGTAGGTGCCTGACCCCGCGATGCTCGCCTTCACGGCGAGCGTGTGCGCGGTGATGTCGCGGGCGATCTCCGCGTCGCGCAGGTCGCGCCCCGCGCAGAACGCGCCAAGACCCGGCGCGAGCACCACGCGCGGGAGCGCCTCGAAGGCGTCCAGCTCGCGAGGCATCATCGAGGCGTGCCGCTGCAAGTAGTCGCGGTAGCGCGCCGCGTAGGCGCCGATGGCCGAGCGGAAGACGTCGGCGATGGCCGGTCCGCCACCGGCCGCCTCGAGCGTCGCCCACGCGGGCCAGGGGCCCGTGCGGATCAGATGGTCGGATGTGAGCGGTCCCGCCAGGGCCGCCTCGCGCATGCCGGGCGACTCGAGCAGCTCGAGGACGTCAGCTGTTGCCAGGGCCCGGACGACGACGCGCCTCCGCCTGCCGGTCGCCTCGTCCCTCGGTCCGGCCAAGAGGCCGCGCAGCACCGGCGCGGCGTCCGCGATCCCCTCACGCGTCCTGGCAGCCTGGTCTGCCGAAACGACACGAGCACGGGCGCGACCTGTGAGGCACGCCTCGGCCCTGGAGACGAGCTCGATGGTCGCCTCGTACGACTCGCGGGCGTCGCGGCCCCACGTCACGAGGCCATGGCGGGCCCATACCATCGCCCGTGCCGCCGGCGCCGCCTCGAACGCGTCGGCCGCCGCCTTGGCCAGCTCGAACCCCGGCTCGGCGTAGGGCATCACGATCACGCCATCCCCGAGCACCTCGCCGGCAAGCGCCTCGCCGCCGGCGCGGTTGGTGAGCGCCAGCACCGCATCGGCGTGAGTGTGGTCGATGAACCGGTGAGGAAGGAAGGCGTGGACGAGGGCCTCGATTGACGGCGCGCCGGCGCCCGCACGTAGCAACTGCCGGCGCAGCTCCCACACCATCTCGTCGTCGCCGAGGCGGTCGAGGGCGCGAAGCCGGCGCAACGGCCCGAGGGCCAGGCAGACGTGCCCGTCCGGTCCGATCGCGGCCAGGTCGGCGCCCGAGGCCTTGACGAAGAGCGCCTCGTGACGGTCGCCGAAGACGTCGGAGGTTTCAGCCTTGACGGAGGTATTGCCCCCGCCGTGCAGCACCAGCCCTGGCTCGGCGCCCAGCAATCGCGCCGAGTAGGTGCGCAACGCGAGGGCCTCGCCCCAGGCGGGGCCGTGCAGGTCGACGAAGCGGCGAGCCTCGGTTTCGCTCCAGAGTGACTTCATGAGCGCAATCAGCCCACGGGCTGAACGATGGGGCAAGCGGTGCAACCGTCACGCCCGTACCGGACAGGCGGGACGCCGGTTCGGGACAGGCGGAACGCCTGCTCGGCACAGGCGGGACGCCGGTTCGGCACAGGCGGGACGCCTGTGCTACTGGGCTCCCACCGCGGCGAGCATCGCCCGGGCGTTCTCGGCCGCGTGGCGGCCGTCGAACACCGCGCTGCCAGTGACGAGCAGGTCGGCGCCCGCCTTGGCAATCTCCGCCGCGTTGGCGCGCGTCACGCCACCGTCCACGCAGACGATCAGGCCTTCCCTCCCCGAGCCGGCCGCCAGGTCCCGCACCTGCCGCACCCGGTCGAGCGTCGCGGGGATGAAGGCCTGCCCTCCCCACCCCGGGTTGACGGCCAGCAGCACCACCATCTCCGCCTCCGGCAGCAGCGGCTCGATCGAGGAGACCGGGGTGCCGGGGTTGAGCGCGATCCCACGGACCACGCGGCGCGAAGGGTTCGCGGCGTGCGGCATCTGGCCGAGCGACTGGAGCACACGGTGAACGTGGATCGACGACTCCACGTGGACCGTCACGATGTCGGCACCCGCGGCGACGTACTCCCTCACCTTCTCCAGGGGATCGCGGATCATCAGGTGCACGTCCTTCAACAGCGGCGTCCGGCGCAGGGCCTTCACGAAAGGGGGGCCGACGGTCATCATCGGCGTGAAGCAGCCGTCCATCACGTCCACGTGGACCACCTTCACGCCAGCGTCCTCGAGCACCTTCAGCTCGGAGCCGAGCGAGAGGAGGTCGGAGGTCAGGAGGCCGACGCTGATGGTCGGACACGCCGCCGAGAGGGCGGCTGCCGGCGTGCCCGTCATACTGCCGCCCGATCGCGCTTCGCCTGTGCCGCGAGCTCCTGGTACAGCTCGTACGCGTGCTCGGGCTTCATCAGCTCGTGGACCACCTTCTGCACCGCCTGGATCATCGCCGTCGGGGCGGCCGACTGGAAGATGTTGCGGCCCATGTCCACGCCGGCAGCCCCCTCGTCCACGGCCCGGAACGCCATGGTGAGCGCCTCGAGCTCGGGCATCTTCTTCCCGCCGGCCATCACGATGGGCACCGGGCACGAGGCGGTGACGGTCTCGAACCCGTCCGCGACGTAGTAGGTCTTGACGAACTGCGCGCCGAGCTCGGCGCAGATGCGCGTGGCGAGGCGGAAGTACTGCGCGTCACGAACCATGTCCTTCCCGACCGCGGTCACCCCGAGCGTGGGGATGCCGTAGCGGTTGGCCATGTCGACCATCCGGGTCATGTTGTTGACGGTCTGGGTCTCGTACTCCCCGCCGATGTACACCTGGATGGCCATCGCGGCGACGTTCATCCGGAGGCCGTCCTCGATGTCCACCGCGATCAGCTCGTTCGACAGCTCCTTGCGGATGCTGGGGCCGCCGCTGGCGCGCATGACGACGCCGCGGCCGAACGACGGCGGGATCGTCGTGCGCAGGATGCCGCGCGTGAGCATCAGCGCGTCGGCGTACGGCAGCAGCGGCACGATGTTGACGTCGATCCGCTCGAGCCCGGAGGTCGGGCCCAGGAAGTAGCCGTGATCGATCGCCAGCATCACCGTGCGGCCGGACCGGGGGTTGAAGATTCGCGCGAGCCGGTTCTGCATCCCCCAGTCGAGGGCGCCCGCGCCCTTCAGGAAGAACGGCTCGTTCCGGGCGGGGACGTCGAGGTGGTAGTCCTTCGTGTCCTTGAGGTTGTCCAGGTCGGCCATGCTCAGGCTGCTCCTTCGGCCGGCTCGCCGAGGTGACGCCGCGCGGCGTCGGCAATCTCGGTCGCCCAGGCGGTGATCTGATGCTGGTCCTGACCCTCGATCATGACGCGAAGCAGGGGCTCGGTGCCGGAGTACCGGACCACCAGGCGCCCGCTGGCGCCGAGCCGCCGCTCGACATCGTCCATCACGGCGGCAATCTCGGGGATCCCTTGCAGCTCGCGCTTCTCCTTCACGCGGACGTTGACGAGAACCTGCGGGTAGGTGACCAGCTCGCCGGCGAGATCGCCCAGCTCGCGCCCCGTCTCGGCCATCACCTGCAGGACGTTGAGCGCGGTGACCAGGCCGTCGCCGGTGAACAGGAAGTCGGAGAAGATCACGTGGCCCGACTGCTCGCCGCCGAGCGAGAGGTTGCGCGCGATCAGCTCCTCCATCACGTGCTTGTCGCCGACCGGGCACCGCACCAGCGCGATCCCCGATTCGCGGAGCGCGATCTCGAGGCCGATGTTGCTCATGATGGTGGCCACGATCGCGTTGCCGCGCAGCCGGCCGGCCGACTGCAGGTGGCGCGCGGCCAGCAGCAGCACGCCGTCGCCGTCCACGATGCGTCCCGAGGCATCGGCGAAGATGGCGCGGTCGCCGTCGCCGTCGAAGGCAACCCCCATTCGGCAGCCCTGCGCGACGACCGTGCGCGCCAGCGCGGCCGGCTTGGTGGATCCGCATTCCAGGTTGATGTTGCGCCCGTCGGGCTCGCAGCCCAGCACCACCAGGTCGAACCCCAGCTCGCGGAACAGCCGCGGCGCGATCGCCGAGGTGGCGCCGTTGGCGCAATCCACCGCCAGCCGCAAACCCGCGAGTCTGCCGGCGGAAGGCAGCGCAATCCGCGCGTGCTCGAGGTACAGCGTCGTAAGATCAAGGTCCTCGAGCGGCGCCGGCTCCCCGGCCGGCACCTGCCACGACCGATCCGCCACGACGGCCTCGACGGCCCGCTCGAGCTGCTCGGTGAACTTCTCCCCCGCCCCCGAGAAGACCTTGATGCCGTTGTCCTCGAACGGGTTGTGGGACGCGGAGATCACGACGCCGGCGTCGAACGCCTGCTCGCGCGCCAGGTACGCCACGGCCGGGGTGGAGATGACGCCGGCACTGACGATCGAGCCGCCGGCGCTCCTGACCCCGTGCGCGAACTCCCGCACGATCCAGCTCCCCGACTCGCGCGTGTCGCGGCCCACCAGGAGGCGGTGCCGCCCGTCATCCGCCGGCAGCGCCCGGACAAGCGCGGCGCCGAGGCGTCGAATGGTCTCTGAGTCCAGGGGATAGGCGCCAGCCCGTCCGCGAACGCCATCGGTGCCGAAGAGTCGGTGTGCCATGGTTGCTCGAAGGGACAGGCAGGCTAGCGGACCACCCGCACGCGCACCCGTGCGGGCTCGATGCGGAGCACCTCGTAGTCCTGCGACGGTGCGACCCGGACCGGGAGATTGTACCGGCCCGGTCCGAGGCCGGCAAGGTCCACGAAGGCACCGACCGCGTCGGTCCGCAGCTCATCCAGGACTTCCTTGCGGCCCTTGGTCAGGACCGTCACCACCGGCGGGACCGACTGCGCGCTCAGCCCCCGCCCGGCGTTGTGGAGACGCACCGGGACGTTGAGAACGGCGCGCTGCACCGGCAGGGGGAGGATGTCCACCGTGATCCGCGCATTCACGGGTTTCAGCAGGCGCACCCTGGGGTCGGCAACGCCGACGGTGGCCGACTCGCGGACCACCCGGCGCGCCCCCTCGATCGACACTGGGTCGGTGATGGCCTCCGTCACGTCGCGAAGGGCGCTCTCGGGTCCGACCACGACGACCGTCGCCGGGTCGGACGTGATGGCGCCGACCTTGTACCCTTCGGCCGGCTCGCCCTCGATCGCCGGCACGACGCTGACCGTGCGCGACCCGCTCCGCTCGAAGACCAGGGAGATGGTGCCCGGCGACACCTGGGTCACCTCTACGCCGAATGGCGCGCGGACGTTCTGCGGCGTGAGGTGGAAGAGCCGCCGGCCCGGCCGGGCCGACGACAGATCGAGCACGGCGACCACCTCGGCGGCCGAAAGCTGGCGCAGCAGGCCCCCGGCGCCCCGCACGCGCACGTCCACGGCCGTGGGGGGGTTCTCGACCAGGACGAGACTTTCCGGGGCGTTCTGCAACTCGAGCGGCGCACGCACGCTCCGCTCCACGGTCTCCTCGCCGGCGACGACGAACCACAGCGCGGCGGCGATGGCCACCGAGATGAACTTGAGGCCGAGGTGGCGGAACGGGTGGTAGTAGGCCATCAGTCGTACAGCCCGCGCCTCTCGCGGGGCCTCGCCTCGCGGGCGGCCAGCAGCTCCCTGAGCCGCGTCCTCAGGATGTCGGCCGCAACGCCCACCTCGATGCGCCCCTCGAGCGCGACCGAGATCCGGCCGGTCTCCTCGGACACGATGACGGCCAGCGCGTCGGTCTCCTCGGTCAGGCCGATGGCGGCGCGGTGCCTGGTGCCGAAGTCCTTGCTGACCACCGGGTTGATCGTCAGCGGCAGGAAGCAGGCCGCGGCCGCCACCCGGTTGCCCTGGACGATGACCGCCCCGTCGTGCAGCGGGGTGCCCGGCTTGAAGATGGTGACCAGCAGGTCGTTGGTCACCGTCGCGTCGAGCGGGATGCCGCCCTCGATGTAGTTGCGCAGGCCGATGTCGCGCTCGATCGCGATGATCGCCCCCACGCGCTGGGACGCGAGCACCCCGGCCGCGACCGCGATCTCCTCGATCACGTCGTCGCCCCCTTCGCCGCGGCCGAAGTAGCCGGCGAACGGCGTGCGGCCGAAGTGCGCGAGGGTCCTGCGGATGTCGGCCTGGAACAGCACGATCAGCGCGAAGACGACGTAGCCGATCATGTTGCGGATCAGCCAGTTCACCGTGGTGAGGTGGCCCAGGCGCGAGAGGTAGAAGAGCGCCAGCAGGAAACCCGCGCCGAGCCCCATCTGGACCGCCCGGGTCCCCCGGATCAGCTTCAGGATCTCGTAGATCGCCACCGACACGATCAGGATGTCGAGGACATCCCACCAGCCGAGACGCTGAAGTATGCCGAGCAGTGCGTCCATGCGGTGGCGCCGAGGGTTGAAGTTGGGGCGTTACCGGGCGCCGGGGCGACCCGCAAGGCGGATCGCGTCGGCGACGCGCGCGACCTGCACCATCTCGGCGACGGCGTGGACGCGCACCACGTGGGCGCCGCCGAGGATCGCCGCCGTGACGGCCGCCGCGGTCCCCCAGTCGCGCTCGGCCGCGGGACGCTCGCCGGCGGCCGCCTGGAGGAACGACTTGCGCGAGGGGCCCACGAGCAACGGGCGCCCGAGGGCGGCAAGCTCCCTCAGGCCCGCCAGCACCTCGTAGCTCTGGCCGGCGTGCTTGGCGAAGCCGATCCCCGGGTCGAGCACGATCGCCTCGCGGGGGACGCCGGCACGGGCAGCGCGCTCCATCGCCTGGCCCAGTTCGTCCCGGACCTCGGCGACGAGGTCGCCGTAGGCCGCCTCGCGGTACATCCGGTCGGGTGTCCCGCGAGTGTGCATCAGCACGAGGCCGGCGCCGGCGCGGGCCACGACGCCCCCGAGTGCCGGATCATACATTAGTCCGCTGACGTCGTTCACGAGGCCGGCCCCCTCGTCGAGGGCGGCGCGGGCGACGCCCGCCTTGCGGGTATCGACGGAGATCGGCAGCCGGACGCGCGCGCTCACGGCGCGGAGCGCGGGCAGGAGGCGGCGCAGCTCCTCGTCCTCGGGCACCACCGCCGACCCCGGCCTCGTCGACTCGGCCCCGAGGTCGAGGATGTCGGCGCCGTGCTCGGCCGCCGCCTGCGCCAGGTCGAGCGCCCGGGCCGGATCGACGGATGGCGACGCCTCGGCAAACGAGTCGGGCGTGACGTTGATGATGGCCATCACGAGCGTCCGATCCCCCAGCACGAGGGGATCGCCGCCCGCGACGGGCACGACGTAGGAGGTCAGGGGGAACACGCGCGTGTCACGGGAACCCGCGGAACGGCAGGCGCAGAATGCGGCGCGGGCTCGAGCCGCGCACGCGGACGCGTGCGCCGTCCCCGGTTCTACGTCCTCCGCCCGGCCCGCCTGGCGGGCCGTCTACTCCTGGGGCAGGGGCTTCTGGATCGGCTGCAACGGCGGGACGATGGCGCCCCGGTCGCGCTGGCGGGCTCGCGCCTCGTCCTCGTCGGACGCCGGAACCGACGGCCGCGACACGACGTCCTGGATCGACTCGCCCGCCGCCAGGCGCTTGACCTGCTCGCCGTCCAGCACCTCGTGCAGCAGCAGCGCGTCGGCGATGCGGACGAGGCCCTGGCGGTTCTCGGCAAGCATCGCGTGCGCGCGGTCGTAGTTGGAGGTGACGATGGCTTTCACCTCCTGGTCGATGCGGATGGCGGTGTCCTCGCTGTAGTCCTGGTGCTGCGCGATCTCGCGGCCCAGGAAGATCTGCTCCTCCTTCTTGCCGAAGGTGAGCGGCCCCATCGCGGGGCTCATGCCCCACTCGCAGACCATCTTCCGCGCCAGGTCGGTCACGCGCTCGAGGTCGTTGCCCGCGCCGGTGGTCACGTTGCCGGTGAGAATCTCCTCGGCCACGCGGCCGCCGAGCAGGATCGAGATCTGGTCGTCGAGGTAGGGCTTCGAGTAGTTGTGCTTCTCGTCAACGGGCAGCTGCTGCGTGAGGCCGAGCGCCATCCCGCGCGGGATGATCGTGACCTTGTGGATCGGGTCGGCCCCCGGCAGCAGCACCGTGAGCAGGGCGTGGCCGGCCTCATGCACGGCGGTCACCTGCTTCTCGGCGTCGCTGATGATCATCGAGCGGCGCTCGCTCCCCATCAGCACCTTGTCCTTGGCGAACTCGAAGTCCATCATCCGGACGACCTTCTGGTTGTAGCGGGCGGCGTAGAGCGCCGCCTCGTTCACCAGGTTCGCCAGGTCGGCGCCGCAGAAGCCTGCCGTTGCCCGCGCGAGCACCCCGATGTTCACGTCGTCGGAGAGCGGGATCTTCCGCGTGTGGACGGCGAGGATCCCCTCGCGCCCCTTCACGTCGGGCCGGTTGACGACGATGCGCCGATCGAATCGGCCCGGGCGCAGCAGCGCCGGATCGAGGACGTCGGGACGGTTGGTCGCCGCCACGAGGATCACACCCTCATTCGACTCGAACCCGTCCATCTCGACGAGCAGCTGGTTCAGCGTCTGTTCGCGCTCGTCGTGGCCGCCGCCGAGCCCGGCGCCCCGGTGCCGCCCGACGGCGTCGATCTCGTCGATGAAGATGATGCAGGGCGCGTTCTTCTTCCCCTGCTCGAACAGGTCGCGGACACGGGAGGCGCCGACGC
>DAOPQX010000021.1:0-20278 GCA_035348395.1 Vicinamibacterales bacterium
AACTTTTCGACGCCCAGGACAATCCCCTTCCGGCCGATGTCCTGAATCCGTTCCTGCATGGCCTGAGCGCGGAGCTGTTCGCCGTCATGCACGGCATCAACCATGAGGCCCTGGTTCGCGGAGGGCAGGGCATCCTCGATCAGCAGGGCGAGGCCGTCCTTTCGTCCCATCTTCCGGGCCCACGTCCATGCCTGGGCGAGCGCCTGGCGGTAGATGAACCGCGGAGCGCCGAAAACGTGCGGCACCCGCGAGAAATCGAGGTCGTAGAGGACGGAGTCCATCCTGGCCATCGTCTTTCCGTGCCAGTAGAACCAGCGGCGGAAGTACTGGCGGGTCAGCCGCGAGGCGGGGACATAGTGTGAGACCACCAGGTGCGGGTCGTACCATCCCCGGTACTGCCCGTGCGACCGGAGCCGGTGGAAGACCTCGTGGTCCTCGCCGGAGATGAGCGAGTTGTCCACCTTCCCGAGATCCGTCCTCCACCCGCCGACCTCCGCGAGCGCCCGCCTGTGGAAGCCCAGGTTCGCGCCGATCGGCAGCCGGCGGCCGATGCCGTCGTCGGGGTAGGCGACCGGCTGGTCGCCGTAGTCGAGGAGGGCCAGCGGGCCCCAGATTCGGTGGGCCGCCGGCAGCAACAGCTCGGGCGGGGGGACCGCGCCCCATCGAGGCAGGACCTTCCCGAACGCGAACGTGATGTCGCGCGCGCGGAAGTTGTCCACCATGCGATCGAGCCACCCCTCGCCGGGCACCACGTCGTCGTCGGTGTGGGCGATGATGTCGCCGTGTGCCAGGCGGAGGCCGACGTTGAGGGCAAAGCTCTTGCCCTGGCGTGCGTCGAACGCGTAGCGGACCGGGAGGCTGGCGGCCCGTGCCGCCTCCTCGACCACCTGGCGGGTGCCGTCGTCCGAGTTGTTGTCCACCACGAGGATCTCGGCCTCGTAATCGTCGCGGCGGGGCGCCTCGACGAGGGCCTGCAAGGTCTCCCGGAGGAAGGGAGCCCTGTTGTAGGTGCAGATCAGGACCGTCGCGGTGCGCACGTTCATGCTGCCTCCGCGCCGCGCCCCGCGGCGATCCATTGACGGACCCTCGGGCTCAGCCCAGCCCAGACGTAGCCAGCGGAGAACGCTGCCTCGGTAGCCTCGCGAGCGGCCCCCGTCCATCCGCCGGCGAGCGCCGCAAGAGCCGCCTTCCCGAGCATCTTCACGCCCTGTCCAGCGTGGTAGCGCGTCAGCGGGCGGGCGTGTTCGCCGGGCTCGCGGCCGGCATCGAGGACGGCGTGCGTCACGCCCGACCAGAAGAACCAGCGCAGGAAGTACCGGAAGCGAAGCCGCGACCGGGGGACCAGGTGCTGCACGGTAAGAGAGGGCTCGAAGATCGCGCGGTAGCCTGAGGCCACCACGCGCTCGGACAACAGGTGGTCTTCGCCCGAGAGCAGCGTCCCTCTCAGCTTGCCGAGATGACGCGGGAACCCCCCGAGCGCCTCGAACACGGATCGTCGGATCGCGAGGTTCCCGCCCGGCGCCGCCCGCCTTCCGAGCGGCTGCCGCTCGGGCCCGTAGTCGAGCAGCGTGATGGGAGAGGCCATGCGGTTGTAGCCCCGGCCGTCCGACAGCTTCAGCCACGACGGCACCCGGCCCATGAAGCGCGGGAGGACGCGCCCTCCCACCAGGTCCACGTCGCGTTCCTCGAAGATGGCGTGCAGCCGCTCGATCCAATCGTCGGCGACGATGACGTCGTCGTCGGTGAAGGCGAGGATGTCTCCGCGGGCAGCTTCGACGCCGCGCGCCACCGCGCGCGACTTTCCGGGCTTCGCCTCGAAGACCGTTCGCAGCGGCACCGGGAGCCGCGCCGCCGCCTCTCGCAGGACGTCCGGGGTGGCGTCGGTGGAACCGTTGTCAGCGACGACCACTTCGTCGCCTGGGCGGAAGGCCTGCCTCTCGAAGCGGGCGAGGCACTCCCGCAGCAGCGGCGCACGGTTGAAGGTCGCAATCACGACGCTCAGCGGCATCGCGTCATCCTCCGCTCTCGACCGCGGCGACCGGCTGGCGCGTGCTGCCGGCCGCCCGGCGGATGTAGGAGACGTACTGCCGGCGGTCGCCGGCCGGTAGTCCGAACGAAACGAAGCCCGCCAGGTAGACCAGGCCGACGAGGGCTCCCGCGGCGGCAACCGCCAGCAGCGAAGCCGGTGGGACGTAGAGTCGCAGCACCACCGCGATCGCGAGCGCCGGGACGGCCGGGAGGAGGGCCGGCGCCGCTGCCTCGCGAACGAAGCGGCCGGGGCGCACGTCGAGCGAGCGGCAGGCGGCCGGCAGCAGCACCAGCAGGTTCATGGCCACCACGGGGATCGCGGTTCCCGCGGCGACGCCGGCCAGCCCCCAGCGGCGGACGAGCAGCAGGCTGAGACCCACGTTGAGCAGCGCCTCCGCGAGCGACGAGAACGCCACCAGGCGGTGACGCCCGGTCCCGAGCAGGATGTTGCCGAGCGGGCCCAGCGCCACCAGCACGACACTGGCGATCGCGAGCGCGTAGAGCGGCGCGAGGCTGTCTTCGAAAGTCGGCCCCATCCACGCGCGGACGAGCGGCGGGGCGAACGCGAGCAGGCCGATCGTCACGGCCAGCGCCAGGCCGAGGGCCAGCCTCGTGCCGTGCAGCATGGTGGCCCGAAGCCGCGCGCGATCGTTCTGCGCGCCGAGGCCGACGACGACCGGGAACAGCAGCCCGTTGAACTGGTTCGAGAGCTGCCGCTGGTAGTCGGCGAGCCTGGAGGCGACCGCGTAGACCGCGACCGCGCTGGTTCCCATGAAGGCGCCGACGACGACGTTGTCGAGGTTGTAGCCCAGGTGCGCCGCGACGGTGATCAGGAAGAGGTAGAGGCTGTACGACGTCACCTCGCGCAGGTGGCGCGGCGAGAACAGCGAGGGCGCCAGGCGCAGCCCCGGGTAGGCGAACCAGGCAGCGCGCGCGTACGCCACGTAGGCGAGCAGGTTGACGGCCGTCGTCGCCGGCACCAGGACACGCAGGCCGTAACCGGCCTCGAGCACCAGGTAGGTGACCAGCGCGGCCAGCAACGACACGGCGATGGCGATGCTGCTGCTCAGCGCGAAGTACTGGCGCGAAGTGGTCACCGCGCCGAAGACGGTCATCGGGAATCCCACCGCGATACGGATGCCGAGGACGACGGTCACCCACTGGGCGGTCGTCACCTGGCCGGCGGAGAGGTTCGGGAAGCGCGGCACGACCCAGGCCGCCAGCGCGGCGGTTGCGAGCAAGGCGACGGCGCCGATCGCCGCGTAGACCACGGCGAAGGTACTGACCAACTCGTTGATGGCCCGCTCGTCCCCGCGGGCATCGGCGTCGGTGATCTGGCGCACCAGGCCGTTGCCGTAGCCGAGGTCGAAGAGCTGGAAGTAGGCGGTCATCGAGACGACCAGCATCCAGAGCCCGTAGTCGCTCTTGCCCAGGTGCCCCACGCTGAAGGGCATCATCCAGATGCCAATCCCGATGTTGACCGCGAGAAGGACGTACCGGGTCGCGGTCCCCGTGGCCAGGTTGACGGCGATGGATCGGCCGGGGCGGAGCGGCATCATCGTCCCTGCCAGGCCCCGCGGAGGTAGCCGACGAACCAGAGCAGCCGCGTGAGGCTGGCGAACCGCTCGGGGGCCTGGCGGCCGAGCGCCGCGCGCCCGAACCGGGCCAGCTCGACCCCGGCCTGCCGCCACAAGTAGCGCGGCACGCCGAGGAGGTACCGTGACGTCGTCGGGAACTCGCGCTCGATTGCCGACACTGTGCGCCCGTTGTCGTGCAGCCAGCGCAGGAAGTACGCGCGCCGCAGCCGCTCGGCCGGCACGAAGTGCGCAACAGAGGCGCGCGGCTCGTAAACGCCCCGCATCCCGGCGCGAAGCATCCGCAGGTAGAACTCGTGGTCCTCGCCGCTCCTCAACGTGTGGCGGAGCTTCCCCAGGTCGGCTCGCCAGCCGCCAATCTCCCGCACGACCTCGGCTCGCACCGCCATGTTGGCCCCGATCGGCATGGCGTGCTCGTTGAGTCCGTGGCGGATCTCGAAGCGCTCGGGTCCGTTGTCTGGCACTGCCAGCACGCCGTAAAGGCGCGGCGAGATCCAGGGCGGGGGCGGGATCTCCCACCGCGGCCGGATTCGCCCGACGGCGAAGTCGGCGCCGGTCTGGTCGATCGCCTCCACCATGGCGCGCACCCACCCGGGATCGGGGAGCACGTCGTCGTCGGTGCAGACGAGGATTCGGCCGAGCGCCGCCGCGACCCCCTGGTTCAACGCATGCGACTTCCCGGGCCGCGCTTCGTGAAGGAGCCGCACCGCCGGGACGTCACGGCGGGCCGCGAAGGCGGCCACCATCTCCGGGGTGCCGTCGCTCGACGCGTTGTCCACCACCACGATCTCGAGCCGGTCGCGCGGCCAGTCCTGGCGGGCGATGGCCTCGAGCGTCTCGCCCAGCAGCCGGCGCCGATCGTGAGTTGCGACGAGCACGCTGATCACGGTCATCCTTCCGAGAGGGTGGCAAGGGCCCGCTCCCGGGAGTGGGCGTGCGCGGCCGGCTCGGCGAGCGGGGCCTCCAGCTCCAGCACCTCGTACACGCAAGCCACCGCCCGCGCGGTGGCCGTCCCCGGCCGGTAGAAGAACCGCAGCGCGGTTTCGACGCGTTCGGCGTGATGCCGCGAGGGGTCTGCCAACTGCGCGACGACGGCCTCCACCGTGTCCCGCACGTCTGAAGTCACCTCCGCGGCCCGCCGGAGGTCGGCCACCTTCGACTTCGGCACGCGCGCGTGCGCCAGAAGGTCGGGGCAGTCGATCACCACGATGGGGCGGTCGAGCACCATGAACTCGAACCCGACGGAGCTGTGGTCGGTCACCAGGGCGTCGGCGGCAGCAAGGTACGGCGTTGCGTCCGCGCCGGTGGCCAGGCGGATGCGCGGGTGGTCGCGGTAGGGCGCGAAGACCGCCGCCCAATCGACGCCCCCCGACGCCCGTTCGGCGAGATCGAGCGAGCGGTCGTGCAGCTTGATGATCACGTTGCACCCCGCGGCCTCGAGCGCCGGCGGCAGGGAGTGCCCCACACGCTTGAGAGACGAATGCGGCGACCAGGTAGGGGCGTACAGCACGGTGGGCCTGCCGGGGTCGAGGCCCAGGCCGGCGAGGATGGCGCCGCCATCGAGCGATCCGTCCACCAGGGCGTCGAGCTTCGGGTATCCGGTCAGCTGGCCCACCGGGGATCCGGGCGGTACGAGTCCCGCCTCGACGTAACGGTTCAGCCGGTCCTCGTTCGGAAAGAGCAGGCGGCTGTAGGTCCGGACCGTCGGAGCGATCTCGACCGGCGCGTCGAGGCCGTACTTGCCGGCCACGCCGTGGAACAGGTGGATGCGGCGGGTCCTCCGGTAGAGCCAGGTCGAGGGCCAGAAGTCGGTGTTGACCACCGCGTCCACCTTCAGCCACACGGCCCGGCGTGCGGGGACGACGTTGCGCGTGATACCCACGTGCGCGTACAGCTGCTCGACGTCCCACGTTCGCCCGGCGGTGAACCAGAACTCGAACCGGGGGTCTTCGCGAAGGCGTTCGTAAAGGGGGCGGAAGATCGCGAAGCTCATCGGCGACGCCGCCTCGAACAGGATCCGGCGGCGCTCCCCGGCGCGCAGCCGATAGACCGCGGTCTCGGCCACGTGCAGCGTGCGGACGACGGCGCGGCGCGTGCGGCGGTATGCCGTTCGGTCCACCAGCGACTCGGGAACGCTGGAGTCGCGGTGCGGCTGTGCCAGCGCGTTCGGCTGCCCGAGAGCGGCCAGCACGCGCCGGGCGCCGGTCCGCGAGCGCTCTCCAGCAAAGGTGGCCGCCAGCTGCAGCCAGGCGGAGGTCGACAACGGCCGCCGGCCGAGTGCGCGCCAGAAGGCGGCGCGTGCCGAGGCGCGGTCCCCCTCGCGCAGCCGCGCGTATCCGAGTTCCCAGTAGAAGCGGTACCACCGGCGCCTCAGGCATCCCGCGGGCTCTGCGCGGTGGAGCGAGCACCCCGATCGGCACGTCGCGACGTTCTTGGCGATCGCCTCGGCCTGGCCACGGAAGGTCTTCTCGATGTCGGCGCTCATCCCGCCGCCGAGCACCCTCACGGCGGCCGGCTGCGCGAGGTAGCCGACCGGGTAGCTGGCCGCGATGCGCAGCCAGAGGTCCCAGTCCTCGACGTGGACCTCGCGCCGCTCGTCGAACAGGCCGACCGAGTCGAGGACGTCGCGCCGCACCATCACCGTCAACGTGGCGATGACGTAGTCGGTGTGGAACAGCTCGCAGAAGACGTGGCGTGGCGGGCGCGGGTGGCTGTCGAAGACGGCCACCGACGACGCGTCGCCGGGCCGTCCCGTCGTGGCGGTGTGCAGGAGGCCGGTCTGCGGGTAGGCATGGAAGTAGGCGACCTGCGCCTCGAGCTTGTGCGGAAGCCACCGGTCGTCGGCGTCCAGGAAGGCGATCAGCCGGCCCCGGCTCGCGCGGATGCCGGTGTTGCGGGCGCTGCCCGGGCCTCCGTTCTCCTGCCGGATCAAGCTGATCTCGTCGCGGCCGATGTTCCCGACGACCTCGGCCGTGTCGTCGGTGGAGCCGTCGTCCACGACGATCACCTCGTAGTCGGTGAACGTCTGGGCGAGAACCGAGGCCAGGGCCTCACCGATCGAACCGGCCGCGTTGTAGGCGGGGATGATGACGCTGACCTGCGGCGCGGCCGGCCGATGGTGCGGCGAGGGGGGCGCGGCCATCTCAACCCCGGGCCCACGCGGCGGGCGCGGGCGTCATCGGCTCGGCCGCCCGGGCGCGGGGCGCGGCCGGCACCCTGGCTGCGATCGGCCGCGTGAGGTCCCGGGCCACGGCCGCCAGGCCGATGAGGTAGTAGAACGTCCAGTTGTAGGCGATCGACGAGAACAGCGAGCAGACGAACCAGCCGGTCAGGCCGGCCACCAGTGCGGTGGTGTGCAGGCGGAGCACACGCACGTCACGCTCGACGCCCGGAGATGCCTGCACGTCGGGGGCGCGCGCCAGGCGCGTGAGGGTCCTGCGGGTCGAGAGGGCGGCCCGGAAGCCGACGACAATCAGGAACACGAATGCCGTGATGCCGAAGATGCCGGTTTCAGCCGCGACCTGCAGCAGCAGGTTGTGCGACTGGCGCCACCGCTCTTTCTTCCATGGCGGGTTGTAGTTCTGGAACTGGCCGGCGCCGATGCCGGTGAGCGGCCGCTCGAGGAAGACCCACCAGGCCTCCTTCATGACCGTGCGCCGCGCTTCGCGCGAACCGGTGTCGTCCTTGGCCGGGTCGGTGATGCCCGCCATGCGGTCCCAGAAGCTGGAGGGGAGCGCCGGGATCGCCAGCAGGCCACCCGCGATCGCCGCGACGGCGAACCCGCGCCGCAGCTGGCGGCCGTAGAACACGAGGACGACGAGCATCGCCAGCAGG
Source organism: Vicinamibacterales bacterium (assembly GCA_035348395.1). Lineage (GTDB taxonomy): Bacteria > Acidobacteriota > Vicinamibacteria > Vicinamibacterales > Fen-181 > JARKSS01. The sequence goes on from DAOPQX010000021.1 coordinate 7,458, forward strand.
CCGAGGAAACCGCTGCGCGACTTGGTGAAGACCACGGTCAGGAACATCGCCCCCGCGCACCCCGCGTACAGCAGCGAGGTGAACCAGCCGGGATCGCGGCGGAACCGGCTTCTCCTTCCGGGCGCCGCGGCGGCGGCCTGCTGGCCGGCCGGGCCGTTCGGCGCCGAATCACCGGGAGCGGAGGAGGGCGCCCCCCGCCTCAGGCGGCTGACCACCATGGCGGTCAGGATTGGGAAGGGCAGGAACGACACCATGTTCATGGCCAGGTCGTTCGGGTTCCCGAAGATCCCGCTGACGGCGCCTGCCACGCGGCCGTGCTCGATGAGGTTGACGCCCCTCAGGTAGTCGAAGACCGCGCGGACGGAGAGGTAGGCGAGCGACAGGACGATGAGCCGGGAGAAGTGCTGCAGCCGGCGTGGCGAGTTGATCGAGTTGATGATCAGGATGGTGATCAGCACCACCTTCCCGTAGAGGTTCTGGATGACGTTGACCGAACCACCTGGCCAGAACGAGAAGGGGACGGTGCCGACGAGCACCGCGCCGAAGGCGAGCAGCCCCACGACCTCGGGCGTCAGGCGGAAGACCGGCAGGCCGCGCGCCAGGCGCTTGGCGGCCATGGCGGTCAGCCCCACGAGTGCCGAAACCTCGGCGAGGTGGAGGGCCGCGAGCGCAGGGATCTGGTCCTGGGGGCGGAAGAACAGGACGGCCGTGAAGGCGAGCAGACCGATGAAGGCCCAGTCGCTGCTCTCGCCCGGCAGGGGGTCGGCGACGACCGACGGCATCTCCGACTCGCGCAGCTCGCGCGTTTCGAAGCGCACCTCCGGCACCTCCCGCCGGCCGGGCACCGCACCGTGTCCCCAGGCGAGTCGCTCCATGCCTACCGCCAGAGCCTCCGGCCGCGGACGGCCATCACCAGGCCCGCCACCGCCGCATAGTTCATCAGTGCGAAGGTGAAGGCCACCTTCGACACCCGATCAATCCAGCTCCGCATTCACCAACTCCTTCCCGTGCGCCTTCCTCTGCCCCGAGGCCGCGGCGGCGGCGCCGTGCAGCGCGAGGACGTAGAAGGTCACCTGGACCACCAACGCGAGGCTGTAAACCGCCCCAGAGCTCGCCAGCGCCGCGCTCGACACGAGCAGGGCGATGAGGGCATAAGGGACGACCAGGCGGCCCATCTTGTGCGACACGAACTGCACGAAGAGCGGGTTCGCCCCCGGGACGAGCAGCCTCGGCTCCAGCCGCACCAGCTGGTAGTTGCCGGCCAGCGTTCGCACCTTCCGCCTCCGCTCGGTGACTGCGTCGGGCGAGGCGGTGTCGAAGGCGATCGCCGACGGCTCGAACACGACCCGGTAACCGCCGAGCGCGATCCGCATCGGTGCCAGCACGTCGTCGAGAAGCGTGTCGGGAGGCAACGGGCGCCACAGCGCGCGGCGAACGGCGTAGATCGCGCCGGTGGCGCCCACCACCGAGCCCACGGCGCTCTCGCGGCGCCGGATCCACTTCTCGTACCGCCAGTAGAGGCCCACCCCATCGCCGACCGCCGAGGCCGCGGCGGCCCCGTCCCCGCGCTCGGCATCGATCACCAGCTCGCCCGAGACGGCGCCGACCTCGGGGTCGGCGAACCGTGCGACGAGGCGGCGCACCGCATCGGGCGCGAAGCGCTGGCGGGCGTCCGCGAACACCACGATCTCGTGGCTCGCGGCGCCGACGCCCGCGTTGAGGGCGGCCGCCTTGCCCGACGGCGGCAGGCAGATCGAACGCACCGCCGGGGCGTACGACGCGAGCAGCGCCGGCGTCTCGTCGCTCGAGCCGTCCGAGACGACGACGATCTCGCGGCGGCCGGCGGGGTAGTCGAGCGCCAGCAGGTTCTCGATTCGCCCGCGCAGGACGGCCGCTTCGTTACGCGCGGCGATGACGATCGAGACGGGCGGCTCGATCCCCTCCGGCGGCGAAGCGGGGCGGCGGCGCGCAGCGCGGGCGCGGCGCCTGGCGGCGAGCGGCGCCCAGGCGGCGAGTACCAGCGGGTACCCGGCATACACATAGGCCACGATGATCGCCGAGATCCAGAACACCCACTTCATGCGACACCGCCGGGGGTCAGCGATCCTCCACGGCGCCGACCGGCCCGCCGAGGAATGCGTGCTTCACCCGGTCCCAGAAGCCGCGGCGCTGCCGCGGGTCCCAGTCCCCGGCATCGGGCGGGACGTACGGTCGTGGGCGCGAAGCGGCCTGGGCCGTCGCGCCCACCCGAGGCGGGGGCTCGACGCGCCCGCCCGGACGGGCGGGCGGCCACGTCTTCGCCGCGCGTCGCGGGTCGGCCGAGGCGCGAGTCATCTCGCGGGCCTGGCGCGACCGGAAGAGGCGGTACTCCTCGGCGAGAACGCGCTGCTGTTCGGCAAGCTGCCGTTCGCGCCGGGCGAGCTGATCCTCGCGCGCCCGAATCTCGGCCTGCTGCGCGGCCAGCTGGCGCTCGCGGGCCACCTCCTCCTCGCGGGCGGAAGGGATCGCCGCCTCCTGCCGCGGGGACAGCGGAGGACGCACCGGGCCGGCCGGATCGCCAGGGCGCTCCGTCTCCGGGCGCAGGACGCCGGTCGCCTCCAGCTCGGCGAACACCTCGTCCATCAGCGCCGCCTCGATGGCGCGGCGGTCCTCGGCGTAGGCGTAGACGAGAGTCGCGTCGCAGATGACGTTGATGAGACGGGGCACCCCGCGGGCGCGGGCGTAGACACGGTCGGTGACTTCCCGCGGGAACTGGAGCGGCGCGCCAAGGGCCGCCCTCCGGAGCCGGTGGTTGATGTAGCGTTCCGTCTCGTCGGCGTCGAGCGCCTGCAGGTGATAGCTGACCGTGATCCGCTGCCGGAGCTGCTCGAGGCGCGGCAGGTCCAGCTGTTGGCGCAGGTCGGGCTGGCCGACCAGGACGATCTGCAGCAGCTTCGATTTTTCCGTCTCGAGGTTCGACAGCATCCGGATCTCCTCGAGCGCGGGGAGCCCGAGGTTCTGCGCCTCGTCGATGACGAGCAGCACCAGGCGCCCGGCGGCGCGCTCCTCGACCAACCGGATCGACAGGTCCCGCAGCAACGCCGGCTTGCCGGAAGGCGACGGCGGGATGCCCAGGTCGATGGCGATCGCCTCGAGCAGCTCCCGCGGCTCGAGCATGGTGTTCATCAGCCGTACGACGGTGGTCTGGCCGTCGAGACCTCGCAGCAGCGCCTGCAGAAGGGTCGTTTTCCCCGACCCGATCTCCCCCGTGATGAGCACGAACCCCGCCTGGGTCTCGATGCCGTAGCGCAGGTAGTCGAGCGCCTCGCGGTGGACCCGGCTCGGATAGAGGTAGTCGGGGTCGGGGCTCAGCGCGAACGGGCGCTCGCGAAGCTGGAAGTAGCTCTCATACATGACCTGGCTGCGGCCTCCATTCCGCCTCCATCGGTTCCGGCGCCAGCGTCGGCACGGCCGGCGTGGCCGCGGCCGAGTCGAAGGTCGCCTCGATCGAGGGGAGAACCTCCTGCGAGGCCCTCGCGTAGTCCTCCGGGAAGTCGATCTCGATCCAGGGGAAGCCGCGGGTGCCGATCGCATGGAGCGGGCGGACCCTGGCAAACGCCTGGAAGGCGCGCGGCGCCCACTCGCGAACCCCTCCGCGCGAGACGATCGCGTCCATCTCGGCGACGAGCTGGCGGGCGCCGGCGGGGCCGAACTTGGCGATCCCGACGTTCTCGCCGTCGGCGTGCTCGGCGGGCAGCGTCTTGGCGATGTCGGCCACGCGCCCGCCGCGGACCTGCACCTTCATCTCCTCGACGCCGAACGGCTCGAGCAGCGAGTCGCGGAACGCGACGAGGAGCGCGTCCTCGACCCGCGAGCACACGAGGTCGCGGAGCAGTTGCGGGTGGAACAGCACGTCGCCGTTCAGGACGAGGAAGCCGTCGGTCAGCAGGTCGCGCGTGAGCCACAGCGAGAAGAGGCTGTTCGTCTCGGCGTACCGCCCGTTCTCGACCACGCGTGCCGTGGTGCCGCAGGCCTCCGCGACCCGCGGTTCCTGGTAGCCCGCCACTACCGTGATATCTGAGATCCCGCAGGCTCGCAGCGCGGCCAGCTGCCGGTGCAGCAGGGTGGCGCTCCCCACGCGCAGCAGGCACTTGGGACAGTCCCCGCCGGCACCGTGCAGCCGGCGGCCGCTGCCGGCCGCGAGGATGATCGCGCGCGGCGCCAGGCCCTTCGCGCGCATCACTTCGCCCCCTTCCCGAACAGGATCACTTTCACGGTGTCCACCAGGATCGTCACGTCGAACCCGATCGAGAGGTGCTTGATGTAGTAGAGGTCGTAACGCAGCTTCTCGAGCGCATCCTCCACCGACGCCCCGTAGCGGTACTTGACCTGGGCCCAGCCGGTGATGCCCGGGCGCACCGCGTGGCGCTGCTCGTAGAACGGGATCTGCGCCGCCAGCTGCGCCACGAAGAATGGCCGCTCGGGTCGCGGCCCCACGAAGCTCATGTCGCCGCGCAGCACGTTCCAGAGCTGCGGCAGCTCGTCGAGGCGGGTCGTGCGCAGCGCGCGCCCGACGGCGGTGACGCGCGGGTCGGCGTCGGCGGCCCACACGGGCGTCTCGCCCTCCGCGTCGTGGCGCATCGACCGGAACTTGTAGAGCGTGAAAGGGCGCCCGTTTCGGCCCGCGCGTTGCTGCCGGTAGATGACCGGGAACCCATCCTCGATCCAGATCGCCTGGGCGGCCAGCACCAGGAGGGGCGAGGCGATCACCAGCCCGGCGCCGGCGAGCGCCAGGTCGAACGCGCGCTTGACGAGGCGGGTCCAGGCCGACACCCGGAACCCCTCCGAGAAGATCAGCCAGCTGGGACGCAGGTTGTCCACCAGCAGCTTGCCCGTGATCCGTTCGTAGGTGGCCGTGGCGTCTTCGACGCGGATGCCCGAGAGCTTCGCCTGCATCAGCTCCTGCACCGGCAGCCGGCCCCGCCGGTCGGCGAGGCCCACCACGATGCGGTCGATGGCGTACTGCTCGACGAGGCGCGGGATGTCGGTGGTGTTGCCGAGCAGCCAGCCCTCGCGATCGCCCGCCCCCGCCGGCTCGTCGTCCACGAACCCCACCACGCGGTAGGGGAAGTCCCGCTGCGCTGCGATCTGACGGGCGACCGTCCGGGCGGCGCCGCCGGTACCGACGAAGAGGAGACGCTCCTCGAGCGCCTCGACACCCGCCACCCAGAAGAGCAGGAGGCGCCAGCCGAGGACGGCAACCAGGAAGAGCAGCAGCGAGGTGAGAATGACCCGGCTCCCGAGGTCGAGCGCCGGCACGAGGGCGTAGAGGCCGGCCAGGACGATGGCCGCCGCGCCGGCTCCCTGCAGCAGGCGCACGATCAGCTCGCGGCTGCTGTGCACGAGGGTCAGGTCGTAGAAGTCGTTGTAGTAGAGAACGAGCTGCCAGAGTGCGGCCGTGGCGGCCGCCTTCCACCAGAGACCGTCGGCCGAGGCCGCCCGGTCGTTGAGGTGGAGGGCGATCGCGATCGAGCCGGCGATCAGGAACACCTCACCCGCGAAGGCCGCAGCGCCGCGCGAGGAGATGGATCGTCTGAACAGTGTCACGTCGATGTCCTCAGGCCGACTGCCTTCGGGCCGGGAACCGGAGCCGGTGCGTGGCCGAACCGTCCGGGCGGTAGCCGGGGTACTCGAGCGCGAGATCGTCGACGTCGTTCAACACCAGCCCGAGAACGGGCGCGGGGTGCACCTCGCGAAGCGCGCGATCGATGTTCGGCCGGCTCGTGCGCCCCGCGCGGACGACCATCAGCACGGCGTCGGCCACCGGCGCGAGGACGCCCACGTCGGCCAGGGCGACCACGGGCGGCGTGTCGAGCACGATGCGGTCGTACTGGGTACGGAGCAGGTCGAGAGTCCGGCGCATCTCGGCCGAGCCGAGCATCTCGGCCGGCAGGCCGGTCGGCCCGCCCGCCGGCAGAACGGTCAGGTGGTAGGCGGGCAGCGACACCAGCGCCTCCTCGAGCGTGGCCTCCCCGGTGAGCACCTCGCACAGCCCCGGGGACGAGGGCACGTTGAGGAAGCGGTGCAGCCGGCCCTTCCGCAGGTCCGTATCGACGATCAGCACTCGCCGGTGGAACTCCTGGGCCATCGTCAGGGCCAGGTTCACGGCGGTGACCGTCTTGCCGTCCCGCGCGCCCGGGCTCGTGACGAGCAGCGTGCGGTACTGGCGGCCATTCTCGGTGTGGGCGATCCGGGTGCGCAGGGCGCGGTACTGCTCGGCGGCCGGCGACTCGGGAGCCAGCGCCGCGACCAGCAGGGAGTTGATCGCGTCGGGGTCGGCCGTGCGGACCTTCGCGACCAGCGGGTTGGGCACGACGGTCGGGGCGGGCGGCGGCGACTGCGGCGCCGGCGGCGGAAGAGCGGACGCGCGTTCCTGCGAGGCCGGCCTGGCGGCGGCCTGGCCGGCCACCAGACGTTCGGCCGGCGCCACCGGCGCGGTGCGCCTGACGAACCCGTCGCGCTGCGCCTTGTCGAGCACCCGTTGGATGTGGCTCATGTCGTGTCTCCTGCGTGCGCGGACCTAGGCCGCCCGGATGCGCGAGATCTCGCCGAGCACCGGCAGCTCGTACTCGCGCGCCAGCGTCACCGAGTCGTGGACCGAGCGGTCGAGGAACTCGCGGCCCACGACGCCGAGGCCGCCAAGGAACGCTCCCGCCAGGAGTGCTCCCAGCAGAAGCCGCATGCGGTCGGGCTTGAACGGGGCACCCGGCCACGACGCGGGCGCGAACACCCGGAACTGCTCGCTCGCCTGGCGGCGCTCGAGACTCTCGGTCATGCGCGCCGCCTCGCGGCGCGCGACCAGGTCCTCGTACTGCTTCTTCTGCACGTCGTACTCGCGCTGCAGCGCGAGCATCTGCTGCTCGACCATGGGGGCCGACTCCACCCTCGTCTGGTAGAGGCCGATCTGCGCCCGAGCCTGCGACTCGGCCCGCTGCAACTCCCGGACCCGAAGTCGGCCGTTTTCGCGGTCGGCGAGGAGCTGCCGGTAGGCGGGGTCGTTCTTGAGGTGCGCCAGGCGGTCTTCCGCGGGGCGTTCGCGCTCGGCGGCCGCCGTCGCCCGGGCCGCCTTGAGCTCGTCCACGAGCCGAAGCACTTCGGGGTGCTTTTCGGTGTAGCTCATGCGCGCGGCGGCGAGCTGCTGCTCGAGCGCCTGCACGCGCAGCTCGGGCGTGGCGGGAGTGGTCGAGCCGTTGAGCAGCGGCAGCGTCTCGACTCCCTGCTGCATCGCCTCGATCTGCCGCTCGATCACCGAGAGGCGATCCTGCTCACTGCGGAGGGCCATGTTGGTGGCCTCGAGCTGTTGGCGAAGGCCGTTGAGGCTCTGCAGGTTGGCGTCGGTCTGCTCGGGCAGCCGGCCCATGTTCGCCTGCTTCGCCTCGCGGAGCTTCGCCTCCGTGTCGTCGAGCCGCTGCTGCGCCTGGCGAAGCTGGGCGTCGAGGAAGACGGTGGTGTCCTCGGCGCGCGCGGTTCGCGAGCGCGAGGTCTCGTCCACGAACACCTCGACCAGGCGGTTGGTGATCCTCTGGGCCGCCTCCGGTGAGCCATCGACGTACGACACGTAGAACAGGTCGAGTGACGGCTGCCCATTGGCGGTCGGAGCGACGGGCGTGGGGAACGAGATCGGTTGGACGCCGCCCCTCAGGCGGCCAATCGCCCCATCGAGCCCCACCTCGCTGGCGTCGAGGCCCTCGGCGCGCACGACGCGGGCCAGCACCTGCCGGCTGAGGAGCTGCTGCGACAGCGCCCTGATGCGGTCGTCGCGGTTCAGCGCCGCCGACGCCGCCAGGTCGCCCGAGACCGCGGGGGCGGCGATCCCGACGGTGGCCGTGGAGCGGTACTGCTTCGGCAGGAACAGCACCAGCCCGATCCCGACGAGCACCGCCAGGGTGGCGGGAACGATGAACCACCACTTCCGGCGGCGCACGACGGAGAGGTAGTCGAGCGGGTGAAAGCGTGCTTCTTCCATCACTTGATCCTCATGGGCTTCGACGTGACCACCTGGACCCCGAGTCGGTCGCGGTGAACCTTTCCCCCGGGCCGCAGGCTGTCCTGCTGGCTTCTGGCGTAGAAGGCCTCGAGCCGCACGAGCCGATGCACCGCGTAGCCGACGGAGGTCTGGAGCCAGAGCGCGTGCCGGGTCAGCTCCTCGGCGAGCAGCGGGTCGTGCCGCCGCCAGGAGAGGCCCGCCTGCCAGTAGAGGCGGTTCCGGGCCACCGGCATCGCGAGCACGACGTCGACCTGCTCGTTCTGGATGCTGCCGCCGAGGCCGAAAGCAGGGACGAACGAGCGCGACCAGGCGCCGCTCAGCGTCGCCCGCCGGAAGCGCTGCACGGCCGAGACGTTCCAGGCGGGCCCGGTTCGCGCGGTGTTGCGGTTGGTGGCGCCCACGTGCGAGACGCCGAGCGAGGCGGAGAGCGAGAGCGTGCGCGTCGCGTCGTAGGCCACGGTGCCGAAGCCCTCGACGATCCCGACGCCCTGCCCGAACCGGGCCATCAGCGTGCGCTGGTACGACGCGCTGCCGCCGAGCGACCAGCGTGCTCCCATCTGCCGCTGGACGCCGCCGCCGAAGGCGTGCGCCGTGCCGCCGCGCAGCAGCCCGGCGTACGGCGATCGCTCGTCGAAGGCAACCCAGGTGAAGTCGTAGCTGGCGGTGGCCTTGGTGCGGGCGTCGAGCGCCACGCTCAGCGAGGCCCCCGCGTCGTTCATCCGCGAGCCGGTGCGCACGAACGGGAGATCGCTCAACATGATGGCGTCGGTCGTCGGCACCGCCGCGAAGCTGTCGTGGAGGTTCAGCGTCACGCGCTTCGACAGCAGGTGACGGGTGTCCACGCGCAGGTACTGGTCGAAGGTGTTCAATCCCTCCAGCTGGTGGTAGAGGGAGAACGATCCCGTGTACCCCGCGCCGAACCAGTGCTTCTTCGCGAGGTAGGCCGCGTTGATCGACGGCGAGATCACGCTCAGCGAGCCGTTCGTTTCCGGCTCGTCCACGCCCACCATCGACACGTTGCTGTCCCAGCCGGAGGAGAGCGCGACCGACGGGGTCAGCGTCCACCCCGGCGTCTGGCCCGGCTCGCGGACCTCCTGCAGCGGGAACTGCGCCCAGGCGGGCGGCGCGGCGAGCACGAGCGCGGCGAGAACGGGCGCGGCGAACCTCGGAGCCACCCTCATGGGATGATCACCGTGTCGCCCGCGCGCAGGTAGATGGGCGTCCCGTTGCCGCGAATCGCCTCGCGGTAGTTGAACTTGATGGTCTCGACGCCAGTGCGGTGGCGCCGCAGGATCCGGATGTCCTTCGTGTTCGCGAAGTCCTTGAACCCGCCCGCCATGGCGATCGCCTGCAGGGCCGTCATCGGCCCCTGGAGCGGGATGGGACCCGGCTTGGCCACCTCGCCCATGACGTAGATGTTCGAGGCGAGCGCCTCGACGACGATGACGGTGACCACCGGGTTGGTGACGTACTCCCGCAGCGCGTCGGCGATCCGGTCGCGCAGCTCGATCGGCGTCAGCTCGACCGCCGGAAGGTCGCCGATGAGCGGCATCGTGATCTTCCCGTCGGGGCGCACCTGCAGCGATTGCGACAGCTGCGGCTCCTTGTAGACCTCGATGCGAAGCTTGTCGCCCGCGCCGAGGCGGTAGTCGGACGAGGTGGCGGCGGAGCGGGAGGGCGCGGCCGGAGCCGGGGACGCCGAGGCCTGTGGGGGAGGCGCGGCCGGCTTCGAGGGACGCTGTTCGGCCGCGCTGGCCGTCCCGGCGGCCAGCACCAGGGCGTTCAGCATCAGGGCGGTCAGTGCAGGTGATCTCTTCATAGGCTCAATTCCGTCGGTAATGCGGGCAGAAGCCGCACTTGGAGCATGAGTGCACACCTGAGCCGCAGCTACTTCGAGCAAGGCTGGTGCCACGAGCTCAGCGCGGGAGCGGAGCGAGGAGGGCCCGGAACGGGGACGGCCGGGGCGGCGCGGCCTCGGCGCGGCGACGGAAGAGCAGGACTTTGCCGAGAAAGTGAAGGAGCTTACCGCTGGCTGATGCCGCACTCCTTGATCTTGTTGAGGAGGGTCTTGTAGCTCACGCCCAGCAGCTGCGCCGCCTTCCGGCGGTTCCAGCGCACCTGGTCGAGCGTCTGCTCGAGGGCCGCGCGCTCGGCTTTCATCGCCGCGGCGCGGGCGATGTCGGCGAGCGTCCGCGGCTCCTCGGGCGGCGGGGCCGCCGCGGGAGCTGGCTCGAGTTCGTCTCCCTCGGCCAGCGGCTCGGGCTGCGGTGGGACGGCAGCCGCCGGGGGCACGGACTGGGCCGGCTGGTACGCAGGCGGCCCGGCGCCGGCACCTGCGCCGACCGACATGGCGAGCGCCGGGGCGTAGGCGGGAGTGCGCGAGGCGGCCGCCGTCAGCTCGCGGACGATCATCTGCTCGTCCTGGAGGATGATCAGCCGCTTGATCATGTTCTCCAGCTCCCGGATGTTGCCGGGCCAGTCGTGCGAGAGGAAGAGCTGCCGGACCTCGTCGGAGAGCGTCGGGGCGGGCCGGTTGTACTTCTTCGAGTACCGCGCGATGAAGAAGTCGGTGAGGTGCGGAATCTCGTCGCGCCGCTCCCGCAGGGCTGGCACCGTCACCTCGATGACCTTCAGGCGGTAGTAGAGGTCCTCGCGGAAGTCGCCGGCGACCATCATCGCCTCGAGGTCGCGGTTGGTGGCGGCCAGCACGCGGACGTCCACGGTCTGGCGCTTGTTCCCCCCGAGGCGGGTGAATTCGCCGTCCTGGAGCACGTGGAGGAGCTTGGCCTGCAGGGCGGCCTTCATCTCGGCGATCTCGTCGAGCATCAGCGTGCCGCCGTCGGCCTGCTCGAACTTGCCGATCCGTGTGTTGGCGGCGCCGGTGAACGCCCCCTTCTCGTGCCCGAACAACTCGCTCTCGAGCAGCTCGGTGGGGAGGGCGGCGCAGTTCACCTTCACCAGCGGCTTGTTGCGTCGCGGCGACCGCTGGTGGATCGCCCGCGCCACGAGCTCCTTGCCGACGCCGCTCTCGCCCCGGATGAGCACCGTCACGTCGCTGTCGGCGACGTGCTCGATCACGTTGGCGATGTGGCGCATCTGGTCGCTGTTGCCCCAGAAGAGGAATGCCCGGTCCTGGTCGTCGCTCAGCTGCTGTCGCAGCTCTGTCAGCTCCGACACCAGGCGGTTCTTCTCGAGGGCGTTCTTGATGGCGACGTCGAGCGCGATCTCGCCGAGCCCCTCGGGGTCGTCGGGCTTGACGACGTAATCGGCCGCGCCGAGGCGCACGGCCTCGACGATGGTCGAGGCCTGCTCGCGCCCGGAGAGCATGATGGCCTGCGTCTCGGGGCGCGCCCCCTTGAGCGCGCGCAGCGTCGCCAGGCCGTCGAGCCCGGGCATCATGACGTCGAGCAGGACGACGTCGGGAGGATCGGCCTGCCGGATCGCCGCCAGCAGTTCGTCGCCCCGCGAGTACGTGCGCGCTTCGTAGCCGCGAAGCGACAGGAAGGTCCGCAGGTAGTTCGAGAAGGCCGAATCGTCGTCCACGATTGCCACGAAAGGTTTCTTCACCCGGCGTTCTCCGCGCGCGCCACGGCCGCTGGCAGGGTCAACAGGATCGAGAGGCGTCCACGTTCGGCGACAGGGGAAGCGAGCCGTCCCCCGTGCGCCTCGATGATACGTGCGGCCGCCGGCAGTCGGAAACCGAGGCCGCCGCGGTACTCGTCGAAGCGTTGCTGCCGTGCCTCGACGTCGTCTAGCAGGCCGGCGGCCGTCTCGGCGTCCCCGAAGGCGACGAGCGCCGACGGGGGCTCGCCGGCGAGGCGCGCCACCGCGACCACTCGGGCGCCCTGCAGGCGCTCGCGCAGCACAGCCGCCATCAACGACGCAATCGCCTCGCTCAAGCGCGGGCGATCCGCCTCGACCACGAGGTCCGCTCTCGCGTCGACCTCGACAGTGAGGCCGCGATCTCTACCTTCTTGCACGTTCGAGGCCACCTGTGCGAGCAGCGCGCCGAGCGGCAGCGCCTCGCGCGTGAGCCCGAGCGTGCCCTGCTCGAGCCGCGACAGGTCCGAGAAGTCGGCGAGCAGCTGCGACAGCGTTCCGCAGGCCTTTTCGCTCTCCTCGAGCAATTTCCGCTGCTGATCCGTGAGCCCTTCGCCGAAGTGCCGGAGCACCATCCGCAGGTAACCCGACACGACGGCGGTCGGGGTACGGAACTCGTGGACGGCGAGCGACAGCAGCCGCGCGCAGTGGTCGCGTTGGTCGGTCATACAGTGATGTATCCGGAGCGATGCCCAGCCACATCCTACCATGCAGGCACGGGGAGGGAACGGCGTTGCCCTCTCGCGCGGCGGAAACCCGGCGTCCCGAATGAATCGGTCGGCACAGGGCGGTGCTGCTGTGGCACAACCCTTGAACACCCTCGCGGCGTTGGAGGACAGCTCGTCGTTTCGTTTCGGAGGAGTATCCTGGTGACTTTTACGAGAGCTTCGAGAGCGGCCCTGGCGGCGCTTGCCCTCGTGGTCCTGCTGGCCGGCACCTCGATCGCGGTCGCCGGGTGGATGCCTGGCGCGGGGAGCCAGCCGCAATACACCGTCGCATCGAAGGAGATGGACACGATCGGAACGGGAACCGTCGTGGCGGCGCCCACCTCGCGCCTGAAGGGAATCTCCGAGAAGCTGATGCTGGTTGCGGTCGGCGGGCTGCTGCTCGGCCTGGCCGCCGCCGTGCGGCGGACCGCGTGAGCTGACCAAGCCGCCGCGGTCGTCTTCTCAGGCGGTCCCTTCGCGTGCAGAAT
>DAOPQX010000022.1:0-16981 GCA_035348395.1 Vicinamibacterales bacterium
CAGCAGCGCCGGCAGCAGCTTCTCGAACGCGGGCAGGTAGCTGTCGTAGGCGGCCGCGAGGAGCGAATCGAGCGTGAAGTCCTTCCGGCCCTCGAGCACCCGGATCGCGTGCAGGCCGCGGGGGTTCTCGCCGCCGGCGTCCACGTAGCGCGGGTAGCTCTCCTTCCTCGGGCTTGCCGGGCCCGCCGCCGACCAGGGGGCGTTGTTGGTGTTGTAGAGCCAGCCGGTCGAGGGGTTCAGCACCAGCGGCGTCTCGTCGACGGCGTGCACGCCGCGCCAGTCGTTGGCCGGGTTGCTGCCGTCCACCGGGCGCGTCCAGTCGGCGCGGGGGTCGCGGACGGGGACGAAGTTCGCGTGGAAGTAGGCGATGTTCCCGTCCGCGTCGGCGTAGATCGTGTTGTTCGACGAGTTGGTGTGCAGCGCCATCGTGTCGCGGAACGCCTCGAGCGAGCGGGCCTTCGTCCGGGTGAACGACTGGACCAGCGCCTTGACGGGCTCCTCCATCAGCCGGACGCTGACCCACTTCCCCTCCGCCTCGCGCACGATGGGGCCGCGGTGCGTGCGGAAGACGGTGAACGCGCGCGACGAAAAGCCCGACGCCGTCCTGTAGGGAATCGAGATCGTCCGCGACTCCAGCGGGCGTTCGGACGGGCCGTAGCGGTAGAAGAGCCGGTCGCCCTTCTTCACGATCGTCTCGAGGTACTCGTCGATGTTGTCCACGCTGCTCGACGTGTGCATCCAGCCGGCGCGGTCGTTGAACCCCTGGTAGACGAAGAACTGACCCCACGTGATTGCGCCGTAGGCGTCGAGCCCTTCGGCGCTCGTCATCTGCGCCTCGGCGCGGAAGAAGAACGAGGTGTGGGGGTTGATCAACAGCAGCGCCCGGCCTTCCGCCGTGTTCGATGGCGCGATCGCGATGCCGTTGGAGCCCGACGGCTCCTGCCGGGCGAAGTCGTTTGCCGGGACCTGCGCACCAACCGCCGCCGAACCGCCGCTGCCTGGAGCTGGCCGCGCGGCGCCTTCCTGTCCGTAGAACGCCTCGAGCCGGGACAGGTTGATCCGCTCGATGTCGCCGCCGATGCTTCCCTCCGTGAAGCTGAGCGCCATCCACGGCTCGAAGCGCGTGATGACCCTTGGCTTCACCTCCGGGTGGGTGTGGAGGTAGTAGTTGAGGCCGTCGGCCCAGGCCTGCATCAGCGCCCGCAGCCACGCCGGGCACTCCGCGTGCAAGGCCTTCAGCTGGTCGGGATCGACGAACAGTTTCATCCGCAGGTCGCGGAAGATCGCCGACTCGCCCTCGGCTTCGGCCAGCCGCCCCAGCGCGTTGAGGTAGTTGGTCTCGACCCGGTTGAAGTCGTCCTCGGCCTGCGCGTAGATCACGCCGAAGACCGCGTCGGCATCGGTCTTCCCCCGCACGTGCGGGATGCCCCAGTCGTCGCGAACGATGGTGACGGCCCGGGCCTGCCGCTCCCACCGCTCGATGTCCCGGTCTTGCGCCGCCTGCGGGCCGAACGTCGCGGCCAGGATGGCGGCCGCCAGTACGAGTCTCTTCATAGTCGAATCCCTGGCTGATTCCCTACTTCCCGTCCACGGCGTCCTCCGGCGCCGTCAGGTCGGGCAGCGGGTCGCCGAAGATGTAGTGGTTGAACCAGGCCAGGTTGTGCCCGGTTGCGGCGCGCATCGCCTTAGGCTTGGTGATCCCGTGGCCGAACCCCTTGTAGACGATCATCTCGACCTTCACCCCGCGATCCTCGAGCCCCTGACGCAGTTCGTAGGCGTTGGGGATCGGCACCCGGCGATCCAGCTCGCCGTGCTGGATGAGCGTCGGCGTCTTCGCCTGCTTGATGTAGGTCATCGGGGACGTCTTCGCGTAGATCTCCGGGTCGGCGGCGGGATCGGCGCCGAGATACTGGATCGTGAAGGGGGTGATGTCGGTGTTGTAGTAGTAGGTCGCCCAGTTCGAGATGCCCGCGCCGACCGAGACGGCCGCGAACGCCGTGCTGGAGGTTGTGAGGAACGCCGAGATGTAGCCACCCTGGCTCCACCCCATGCACCCCACCTTCGCCGGGTCCACCCACCCGAGCTTCACGAGGTGCTCGACTCCCGACAGCACGTCCCACGCGTCGCCGACGCCCAGGTTCCGGACGTTCAGCTGGCGGAACTTCTCCCCGTAGCCGGCGCTGCCGCGGTAGTTGATCTTGAGGACGAGCGCACCGCGTGCCGCCCAGATGTCCGACGGGTAGATTCGGGTGTCGATCATGGTGGGGAGGTCGATGCCGGTCGGCCCCCCGTGGATGATGCAGAGCAGCGGGCGCTTCTTCGCGGGGTCGAAATCGGCCGGCTTGATCAGCACCCCTTCGATCTCGGTGCCGTCCTTGCTGCGCCACGAGATCACCTCGCGGCGGCCGAGCGTCCATCCCTTCGCCTGCTCGGTCATCGACGTCAGGCGCCGCGGAGCGAACGGCTCGAGCGCCGAGACGTACACCTCGCTCAACGTCGTGGGGGAGGAGGCGGCGAAGCCGAGCGTCCGGCCGTCCTTCGTGAAGCTCGCCCCAGTGAGCATCGGGGCGTCCGGCTGGCTGATTCGCGTCACCCGGCCCGTAGCCGGGTCCACCCGGAACAGGTGGACCGCGGTGCGTTGGTAGGCGGCAAAGTAGACGCCCTCCGGCATCCAGTCCATGAGGCCGGGCCGTTCGTCGAAGGCGTCGGTGATCGAGCGCGGGGTGCCGCCCGCCGCCGGCACGACCGCCAGGCGGCTGTTGGCGTGAAAGTGCTTCGGGTTACCCATCGCGGACGAGAAAACGAGGCTGCTGCCACCGGGTGACCAGCGCGGGTTGGTGTCCGGGCCGGGCTGGCCGACGAGCTTGCGGACCTGGTTGCCATCGAGGCCGAGCAGGTAGATGTCGGCGGTCGCGCCGTTGATCAGGTCGGGGTTCACCGTCGCGCTGAAGGCAATCGTCTTCGAGTCGGGAGACCAGGCGAACGAGCCGACGCTGAAGTCGCGCCCCTTCGTGCGGGCCGTCCCCGCGGCCGGCGCGAGCATCGCTTCGGCCACGTCGATCGTCCACAGGTGCTGGTGCGCGTACTCTCTGCGCACCACCTCGAAGTCGCCGAGGCGATCGCGTCGCGCCTTGACCGCCTTGTCATCCCGGTCGCTGCTGGTGAACGCGATCATCTTCCCGTCGGGCGACCACTCGTACCCGCCGACCCCGTTCTCCGCGTTGGTCAACTGCACCGCCTCGCCCCCGTCCGGGCGGATGGCGAACACCTGGTTCTTTTCGCCGGCCCGGGTGCTCGTGAAGCCCAGCCATGCCCCGTCGGGCGACCACGCCGGGTTGCCCGCCGGCTTCTCGCCGCGCGTCAGCTGCAGGATGCGGCCCGACTTCACGTCGGCCAGCCAGATCTGCGTCACGTAGGCGTCCTGCTTCCAGTCGGTCGAGCTGACCGTGTAGGCGACGCAGGCACCGTCGGGGGAGATGCGGACGCTTCCCACGCTCTTCAGCTCGATCAGCTCGTCGATCGTGGGCGGCTTGGTGGCAGGGCCGGCCGCCTTCCCGGCCTGGACCTGCGCCCGGGCCGGCAGGGCGACGAGCGCGCAGAGGATCAGCAGGAGCGGCGTCGGAAGACGCTTTGGCAGCATGGTCGTTCCTCCCGGATGTCGAAGGGGCGGGGCGGAGCGGCCAGTATAGCGGAAGGCGCGAAGCGGAGACCGCGAAGGGCGGACGAGGGCCGAACCGGATGCCGAAGGGGGTTGACGCCGGACGCACAATGGTGACCGATGAATGAACGACGCCCCCGGCAAGGGGGTTGGCCGACACGCGCGGAGCGGTTGCGGCTCGTGTTGTTCCCGGTGCTGCTCGCGCCAGCCCAGCTGCTCCTCTTCGGTCCCTTCACCACCTATTCCCGAAACGAGACCGAGTTCGCCGTCGGCTTCTGGAGCCTGGCGCCGTCGTGGCTCCCGGTTGCGGCCGGCCTGTCGGCGCTCCTCGTTGCGGCCGGCGTCTGGCTCCTCCCGCGCCGCGCGCTGCGGTCCTACGTCGCGGTCCTCTTCGCGGTCGGGCTGCTGCTCTGGGTCCAGGGCAACCTGCTGGTGCCCGATCTCGGTCCCCTCTACGGGGCGCCGCCCGACTTCGAGAGCGTTGCCTGGCGCACACCGTACGAACTGGGCGTGTGGGCCGCCGTGCTGGTGCTGGCCGTTGTCTTCGCGCGGCGGCTGTCCGGGGTCGCGCCTGTCGCGAGCCAGGCGCTTCTCGCCCTCCAGCTCGTCGTGCTTCTCGCCGGGACGACGGGACTGCTCGGGCGGTCCCGCGACGAGGGGGCGCCGGAGGTCAAGCGGTGGAGCGAGCCCCCGGCGCGACTCTTCGAGCTGTCGCGGCAGACCAACGTCATCCACCTCGTGCTCGACGGGTTTGCCTCGGAGATCTTCGCCGAGGCGATGCAGCGCGATCGGGCCGCCTTCGACCGCGCCTTCCCCGGGTTCGTCTACTTCGAGGACCATCTCGGGGCGTTCCGGACGACGCGCGCCAGCATGCCCGCGATGATGACCGGGGTGGCCTATCGGAACGAGGTTCCCTTCGACGACTTCAGCGATCGGGTGTGGCAGGAGAGGTCGATCTTTCGCGTGCTCGCGGACCACGGGTACCAGATCCACTCGGCCACTTTTCATACCGGTGAGCAGCCGCCCGCTTCCAGCAGGCCGGTCCGCTACGACCTTCCGACCCCGTACGCCGACCGCGAGACGTACGAGCGGTTCGTTTCCGCGCAGGTGCTCGACCTGACGCTGTTCCGGCACGCGCCGACCGCCCTCAAGCGCCGGATCTACAACGAGGGGCGCTGGGTGCTCCAACAGGTCACGGGTCTGGCGAAGAGGCAGGTCCGGCACAGCAGCCACCTGTTGTTCCTCGACCACTTCACCTCGCGCCTGACGGTCGCCCTGGACGAGCCCGTGTACCTGTTCATGCACGTGCTGCCGCCGCACCCGCCGGTCGTGCTCGACGCGAGCTGCGCGCCTCTCGACGGGCAGCGGTTCACCTGGGCGTCGTACTCCGGGCAGGGGGCGTGCGTGCTGACGTACGTGCAGCGGCTGCTCGATCGGCTCCGTGCGCTTGGCGTCTACGACCGCAGCGCAATCCTGCTGACGGCGGATCACGGGTTCAGTCCGCGGCGGCGCCACCACCCGCTGGAAGACGTCATCACGCCGGCGGGGCGGCTCTACCAGATCGCGACCGCGGCGGCGCCGCTCCTGGCCGTGAAGCCTCCCGGTGCGGAAGGACCGCTTCGGACGTCGCAGGCGCCGACCTCGATCACCGACCTTCCGGCCACCATCGCCACCCTGGCCGGGGTGCCGGCGGCGTCGCTGCCCGGCCGGTCGATCTTCGAGATCGACGCGGGCGCCGCGCGGCCGCGGACCTTCACGTTCCATTCCTGGAACAACGCGGACTGGAAGCGGCCGTACTTCGATGTGCTGCTGCTGTTCGACGTGAACGGCCGGGTGCTGGATGCGGCTTCGTGGAGCTTCAAGCAGGCAATCCTGGATCCCACCAATCCCTCGGATGACGCCACGCAAAGGCTCGAGTTCGGCCTTTCAGGAGTGAGGCGCGAGAACGGAGAGGCCTTTCGCTGGGGTGCCCGCTACGCGGTGACCTATCTCCCGGCGAGCGCCCGCACCCTGAGGGTCACGGCCAGGAAGGACGCCGCGACGACGAGCCGGGCGGCGGTGACCGTGCGCCTGGACGGGCGCGTCGCCGGGCGGCTCGAGCTGAAAAGGGACGGCTGGCACACGTGGACCCATCGGCTCGAGCCCCGCAAGTCCGGTCACCTGCCGTTCTGCGTCGAACTGCTGTCCGAGCGCGACGGCAACCGGCCCGGTGTGCGGGCCGGCCGGATCCAGTACGGGCCCTCGTTCTGGAACGACTAGCAGGCCGCTGAAAATCGCGGCCTGAATGCAAAATGCACAAGGAAGAATGTCCGCCGGGGTCGGCCTTCGCTCGCGCGTTTTCACGTAAGCTACACGCTGCAACCCGTTTCGAGGAGTCTTCATGCCGCGACGCGTGACTGCCGTTCTCGCCATCCTGCTCGCCCTGCTCCTCCGCCCGGCAACGGGTGACGAGGGGATGTACCCGATCACCGAGCTGTCGAAGCTGAACCTGAAGGCCAAGGGGCTGCAGATCCCGGTGTCGGAGATCTACAACCCGCAGGGGGGCGGCACCAGCCTGATCGAGGCGATCGTGCACCTCGGCGGCTGCAGCGCCTCGTTCGTTTCGCCCGACGGCCTCATCATCACCAATCACCACTGCGTGTTCGGGGCGGTCTCGGCGGCCAGCTCGGTCGAGCACGACTACCTGACCCATGGCTTCCTGGCCCCCACGCGCGGCGACGAGATCCCCGCCCGCGGCATGACCGCCCGCATCACCGAGGAGATGCGCGACGTGTCCTCGCAGGTGCTCGCAGCCGTTCAGCCCGGCATGGACCCGCTGGCGCGGGCCAAGGCGATCGACGGCCGCATCGCCGAGCTGACCAAGGAGGCCCAGGCGAAGCTCCCCGGCAAGACCATCAGCATCTCCGAGATGCTGCCGGGCCAGTCGTACCTGATGTTCATCTCGACCACCTACCGCGACGTGAGACTGGTTTACGTCCCGCCACGGTCGATCGGCGAGTTCGGCGGCGAGGACGACAACTGGGTCTGGCCCCGGCACACGGGCGACTTCTCGTTCGTTCGCGCCTACGCCGACAAGGACGGCCGCCCGGCCGATCACTCGGCCACCAACGTCCCGTTCCACCCGCGGCGCTTCCTGAAGGTGAACCCGAACGGCGTGAACGAGGAGGACTTCGTCTTCATCCTCGGCTACCCGGGGCGCACCTACCGTCACCAGAGCTCCTACTACCTCGCCTACGAGGAGAACCACCGGATGCCGTGGGTGGCCGACCTCAACCAGTGGCAGATCCAGACCCTCGAGGAGCTGGGGAAGGGCGACCGGGCGATCGCGCTGAAGTTCGACTCGCGGATCAAGGGCCTGGCGAACACGATGAAGAACTACCGCGGGAAGCTCGATGGCATGCGCAAGCTGGGGCTGACCGCCGCGCGCCGGAACGAGGAGGCGGCCCTCGAGAAGTTCATCGAGGCCGATCCCGGCCGCCGCGCCGCCTACGGAACGGTGCTGGCCGACACGGCGCGCATCTACGACGGGATGGCGGCACGCTTCCAGTACGAGATGGTGCTCGACAACCTCGTGTCGATGTCCGCGCTCCTCCGTGCGGCCTCGAACGTCGTCGCGGCGGGCGCCGGCGAGCCCGCTGCGGCCCCGCCCGGGCGGGGCGCCTCGAACCCCTTCGCCACCTACCACGAGCCGGCCGAGGTGCTCTTCCTCCGGAAGATCGCGGCCATGGCCGGGGCGCTGCCCGAGGGGCAGCGGATCGCGCCGATCGACCAGCGGCTCGGGGGCGACTTCTCCGAGGAGAACGTCAGGCGCCACGTCGAGGCGGCCGTGGCCGCCGCGACCATCAAGTCGCAGGCGGCGATGACAGCCGCCATGAAGGAGGGGCCCGACGCCGTCGCCCGGTCAACCGATCCCTTCATCGCCCTGGCGCGGGACCTGGCCCCGCTCCAGCAGGAACTGCGCGACGTGCGCCAGCGACGCACCGCCGAGCTGAACAGGCTGTCGGCGCTGCTCCTCGACGCCCGGCAGCAGTACCTGAAGAAGGACTTCGTTCCCGACGCGAACAGCACGCTCCGCTTCACCTACGGGCGCATCCGGGGCTACTCGCCCGCCGACGCGGTCGTCCACAAGCCCCACACCACGCTGGACGGCGTGATCGAGAAGACGAGAGACCAGGCGCCGTACGACACCCCCCAGGTGGTCCGCGAGCTGGCGAAGGCGCGCGACTTCGGCCGCTACCGGCTGCCGAAGACCAACCAGCTGCCCGTCGGCCTGCTCTACAACCTCGATACGACGGGCGGCAACTCGGGCAGCGCGCTGATGAATGCCAGGGGCGAGCTGGTCGGCGTGAACTTCGACCGCGCGTGGGCCGCGACCATCAACGACTATGCCTGGAACGAGGCGTACAGCCGCTCGATCGCCGTGGACATCCGCTACGTGCTGTGGGTGACCGAGAAGGTCGGGAAGGCGGGGTTCCTGCTGAAGGAGATGGGGATCGGAGACTGACGCGGGAGTTGTTGGTTGTTAGTTGTTAGTTGTTAGTTGTTAGTTATTAGTTATTAGCTATTAGTCATTAGTTACTGGTTGGTTATGAGCTGAGTCGTTCGGCTTCGGGCCACGCTGTCACGCGGGTTCGACCGCGTGCAGCGTGGCTGAAGACCAAGTGCTCACTTCGTCGGCTTGCTGAACATCGCCTCGTCGATCGCCTTGTTGTGCTCGACCTTGTCGAGCGTGATCGACACGTCCTGCATGCTGTTGGCGATCTTGATCGCGAAGGGGATCTTGACCCCGTCCACCGTCCGGAAGTCGTCGGCCAGCACCCTCGACTCGACCTCGCCGCCCGCTTCCGGCACGTCCTGCCTGGTCACCTGCTGGAGGTCGAGGAACGTCTCGGCGTCGAAGTAGTACTTGGTGGGGAAGCCGGAGGTGGGCGTGAAGAGAATCACCAGGGCCGGCCGCGTGCCGACCGTCTCCTTGCCCAGCAGCTCGATCTTGGCCCCGCGTTCCTTGTAGCCGAGCAGCGGGGTGGGGAAGTACTCGTTCAGCATCGTCTGGAGCTGGCTGCCGGCGAGGTCGCGGTCGCCCTGGAAGCTGTTGCTCGCCCACCCGGTCTTGCCATCGCACCGCTGGTCCACGACGATCTCGCCGGCGCCCATGGCGCTGAGGTCCATCCGGAACGACATGCGGCTCTTGTTCGGCACGGCCGAGTAGACCTCGACCGCCCCGCTGAGCGGCGTCCCCTGCACCGTGACGGATATCGTGCCCGTCGCGACCCGGTTCTGGAGCTTCTGAAGCGCCGCGCGGCCGCCGATGGCCGCCAGGTGCTTCTCGACGACCTCGTCGGCGGTCTGGGCCTGCGCCGCCCCCGCGGCGAACCACGCACCCGCCAACACGACCAGCAGCGACATCGCAGCCCTTCTCATCTGATTCCTCCAGTCCGGCGGACGCGTCCCGTGGCGGCCGCGGCGGTACAGCATAGCGCAGGGTCGCCCTCCGCGACCCCGCGACGTTGCCAACCTCTCGAACGGCGCGATAGAGTTGTGGGAACCTGCCTTGGGACCATCCGCCCCCAGGTAAGCCCAAGTCACCCCCCGAGCGAAAGGGCGAAGAAAAGGCGGCGGGAGAGGTAGAATGCCCGCCTGATACCTCGATGGTGAAGGACTGCCTCATTCATCCGATCAGGAACCGTTGAAGCGGAGAGCCAACATGGACGAGCAGAACAAGGGTCGTAGCGTCATCTCGCGCCGGGGGTTGCTGGGCGGGTTTGCCGCCGCCGCCGGGGTCATGATCGTACCGCGCCGCGTGCTGGGGGGGCCGGGCTACCAGGCGCCGAGCGACACGCTGAACATCGCCACTGTCGGCTACGCGCACGGGATGGGCACGGCCAACACCAACAACTGCGGGAAAGAGAACATCGTCGCGCTGTGCGACGTGGACGAGAGCGCCAGGGCGGTCAGGGCCCTCGAGCGGTCGAAGATCCTCGAGAAGTTCCCGAACGCGAAGCGGTACAAGGATTTCCGGGTGATGCTCGACCAGCAGAAGGACATCGACGCGGTCATCGTCGCCACGCCCGACCACTCGCACGCGGTGGTGGCGATGGCGGCGATGCAGCTGGGCAAGCACGTCTACGTGCAGAAGCCGCTCACCCGGACGATCTCCGAGGCGCGCGCGCTCACCGAGGCGGCGCGGAAGTACAAGGTCGTCACCCAGATGGGCAACCAGGGGCACTCGGGCGAGGGCGTTCGCCTGATCCAGGAGTGGATCGAGGACGGCGCCATCGGGAAGGTGCGCGAGGTGCACTGCTGGACCAACCGCCCGATCTGGCCGCAGGGGATGCCCGCCCCGGCCGAGGGGCAGCCCGTTCCCGAGGGGCTCGACTGGGACCTGTTCCTGGGGCCCGCGCCCGAGCGGCCGTACCACTCGGCGTATCACCCGTTCTACTGGCGCTCGTGGATGGACTACGGGGCCGGCGCGCTGGGCGACATGGCCTGCCACGTCATGGACGCCGCCTACACCGTCCTGAAGCTTGGCTACCCGACCAGCGTCCAGACGACCGTCGCCTACATCGTGCAGCCGGTCACCCGGCCCGACGGATCCCCCGGGAGCCGCCGCGTGGAGTACAAGGACAGCTTCCCGCCCGCCGAGATCGTGCGCTACACCTTCCCGGCCCGCTCGAAGGACCTCCCGGAGGTGAAGCTGACCTGGTACGACGGCGGACTGCTGCCCGAGCGCCCCGCCGAGCTGGAGCCCGACCGCCGGCTGCCGGAGAGCGGCACGATCTTCATCGGCGACAAGGGCAAGCTGATGTCGGAGACCTACTCCGAGGGCCCGCGCCTGATTCCCGAGTCGAGGATGCAGGCCTACAAGAGGCCCAAGAAGACGCTGGCGCGCGTCCCGGGCACGCACGAGGAAAACTGGATCGACGCCATCAAGGGAAAGACGCCGAAGCCCACCAGCAACTTCGACTACTCGGGTCCCTTCACCGAGGCGGTGCTCCTCGGCAACCTGGGCGTGATGTTCCCCGGGCAGAAGCTGCTGTGGGACGGGCCGAACATGAAGGTTACCAACGTTCCCGAGGCGAACGAGTACGTCCAGCATCACTATCGCCAGGGCTGGAGCCTGTAGCAGGGTACTGAAGGAGGGGCTCGTTCGGCGCCGGCGGGCGCTGAACGAGTCCTGAGCTGAAGGGCAAGGGAGAGGGTAGAAGGGGGAAGACGCGGGCCGCGCGGTTCGAGCGGCCCCATGGGAGAGAACATGCACAAGACCAACCGGCGGCGGTTCCTCAAGCAGGCCACCGCCGCCACGGCCGGCTTCATGATTGTTCCCCGGCACGTGCTGGGGGGGACGGGCTTCATCGCGCCAAGCGACCAGCTGACCAAGGCCATCATCGGCGTGGGCGGGATGGGCCGAAACCACATTCCCTACGAGGGCACCCGGGTGCTTGCCGTCTGCGACGTGGACCGCACGCACCTCGAGAAGGCTCTCTCCATGTCGGGGCCCGACGCCAAGGGCTACTCCGACTACCGTGAGGTGCTGCAGCGGCCCGACATCGACGTCGTCCACGTGGCGACGCCGCCGCACTGGCACGGGCTGATCGCGATCGAGGCCGCGCGCGCCGGCAAGGACATCTGGTGCGAGAAGCCGATGACGCGGACGATCGGCGAGGGCCTGCGGGTGATCGACGAGGTCAACAGGCACGGCCGGATGTTCCGCCTCAACACCTGGTTCCGCTTCAAGGACACCTTCTACGGCCTCGGCACCGACGTGAAGCCGCTGAAGAAGCTGATCCAGAACCGGGTCTTCGGGTGGCCGCTCACCGTCACGGTCAGCGGCGTCACCGGCTACGACTGGAAGTTCTACTGGAGCGGACGCACCGACCTGACGCCGCAGCAGGTTCCCCCCGAGCTGGACTACGAGATGTGGCTGGGGCCGGCGCCCTACAAGCCGTACCACCCGCACCGGGTCCACGCCAACTTCCGCGGCTACTGGGACTACGACGGCGGCGGCCTCGGCGACATGGGGCAGCACTACCTCGACCCGGTGCAGTACATGCTGGAGAAGGACGAGACGAGCCCGATCCGCGTGGACGTGGACGCGCCGCAGCAGCACTACGACGCGGCCGGGACGTGGCGCCGCATCGAGTACACCTACGCGGACGGCTGCAAGATCATCCTCGACGGCGAGAACCGCGACACCGAGGCGGCCTACATCAGCGGCCCGAAGGGGAAGCTGTTCCGCGGCTTCCGCTCCGACATTCCCAACATCGAGAAGATCGTCGCGTCGCTGCCGGATCCCGAGCCGCAGGTCGGCACCTTCTCCGACTCGGTCCGCACGCGGCGCAAGTTCGCGCTCAACGAGATGAACGGCCACCGCTCCTGCACGCTGGTGAACCTGGGCATCCTCGCGGTGCGCCTCGGGCGCACGCTGCACTTCGATCCCGAGGCGCAGCGCTTCCGCGACGACGAGGCCGCGAACCGGCTGATCGATCAGCCGATGCGCGCGCCCTGGATCATCTAGTAGCGCAGGGCTCCAGCCCTGCGGAGTCCCGCACGGCTTCGGCCCTCCGTTCAGCAGAGCGACGAGGAGCAGACGATGAAGAACGCACGTTGGACATGCGCCCGCACGGCGCTGGCCTCCCTGGTGCTGCTCGCGGTCCTGGCGCCCGCGCCCGCGTGGGCGCAGGACAACCGGACGCTGGCGACCAAGGTGGCCGACATCCTGGCCCTGTTTCCGGCCGGCAGCGGCGAAGACCGCGACAAGCTGGCCGATCAGATGATTGCCCTGGGCGAACCCGGCCTGGCCGAGTTCACCCGCCGACTTGCCCCTGCCGGCTCCGGCGACGACACCGCCGTCCGCTACGCCGTCAACGCGATGGCGGTCCACGCCGCCCGCGCCGGCAACGAGCCGAAGCGCGCCGTCGCCGAACGCGCCCTGGTCACCGCGCTCGGCTCGGCAACCGACGTCGAGGTGAAGACCTTCCTGCTCAGCCAGCTCCGCGTGGTCGGCCGCGAGGCCGCGGTCAAGGCCGCCTCGCCGCTGCTCGCCGACGCGGCGACGGTCGAGCCCGCCACGCAGCTGCTGCTGACCGTGAAGGGTCCCCTCGCGCGCACGGCGCTGGCCGCCGCGCTCGACAAGGCCCAGGGCCCGGCGCGGATCACGATCGTCAAGGCGATCGGCGAGCTGGGCGCGGTCGAAGCGAACCAGAAGCTGCTCGCCTTCGCCGCCGATCCCGATCCCGCCATGCGCCGCCCGGCGCTCGCCGCCCTGGCCCGCCTGGCCAGCCCGCGATCGTTCGACGCCCTCACCGGGGCGGCGACGAAGGCTGGCTTCAAGTACGAGCCGGGCAACGCCATCGGCTCGCTGCTGAACTACGCGGCGCGCCTTGGCCAGACCGGCAACGCCTCGACCGCTGAAAAGGTGTGCCGGCTGGTGATGCGGAACACCGACGCCCCGGGCCTGCTCGGTACCCGGGCGGCCGCGCTCGCCATCCTCGCCGACGTCCGCGGCCCGCGCGCGCTGCCCGAGCTGATCGCGGCGGTCGACCATGCCGACGTGAGTTACAGGCACGCGGCGCTGGCCCGCGCCGAGAAGATCAGGAGCGCGGTCGCGGTCAACCAGTGGGTGGCGAAGGCCGAGAAGGTCGACCCGGTCCGCCGCGCCGAGATCGTCGCGATGCTCGGCCGGCAGGGCGACCGCCGCTCGCTCCCGTTCATCCGCGCGTCGCTGGCCTCGGCCGATCCGGCGGTGGCGCTGGCCGCCGCCGAGGGGCTTGCCCTGATGGAGGGGCCGGCGGCCAACGAGGCGCTGGTCGGCCTGCTGAAGAGCCGCTCGGCCGCCGACGCCCAGCACGTGGCCGACATCCTGCTCTGGACGACCGACGCCAAGGCGCTCGACCCGCTCGTGCCGCTGCTGCAGTCGGGTGAGCCGGCCCAGAAGGCCGCCGCGGTCCGCGTGCTCGGGGCCCGGGGCGGAAGCCGCTTCGCGGCGCAGGTGCTGCCGCTCGCCTCGGACGCAAACCCCGAGGTGAGGGCCGCCGCCTACGGCGCGCTGGCCGGCGTGGCCGGGCCGGGCGACCTGCCGGCGCTCCTGAAGCTCGTCGACGCCGCGCCCGATGCGCAGCTGGCGCGCAACGCCCAGCGGGCGGTCGTGGCGTCGGCCGAGCAGGTGACGCCCGAGGAGGCCCGTGCCAGGCCGATCATCGCGGCGATGGACGGCGCGGTGCATCCCGAACGCCTCCTCGAGGTGCTGCCCCAGGTGGGCGGCAAGGAGGCGCTCGACGCGGTGGTCTCGCGCTTCGAGGGCGGGTCGGGCGACACGAAGGGGGCGGCCTTCCGGGCGCTCGTGCAGTGGCGCGGGCCCGAGGCGGCCGACAGGCTCTTCGCCATCGTTTCGGCCGGCGAACCCGCCTACCGCGACATGGCGTTCGGCGGGTTCGTGCGGCAGATCGGCATGTCGTCGCTGCCCGACGAGCAGAAGGTGCTGCAGCTGCGGCGCGTGCTGCCGCTGGCGAAGTCGGCCAACGAGCGGCGGATGATCATCCGGTCGCTGCAGCGCACCAAGACGTTCCAGGCGTTCCTCGTGGCCTCCTCGCTGATGGACGACGCCGAGGTGGCCAACGACGCCGCCGGCGCGGTGATGACCATCGCGCTGCCGGCCGCGGGCGAGAAGAACGGCCTCACCGGAAAGCTCGTGCGGAACGCCCTCGAGCGGGTGATCCAGGTGCTGACCGGCGGCGAGAGCGACTACGACAAGGAGAACATCAAGCGGTACCTGGCCGCGATGCCGCCCGACGAGGGGTTCGTGCCGATCTTCAACGGCACGGACCTGACGGGCTGGCAGGGGCTGGTGGAGAACCCGATCGTGCGCGCCAAGATGTCGCCGCAGGACCTGGCCGCCAGGCAGCCGGCGGCCGACGCGAAGATGCGCGAGAACTGGGGCGTCCGCAGCGGCATGATCGTCTTCAACGGCAGCGGCGACAACCTCTGCACCGTCAAGGAGTACGGCGACTTCGAGATGCTCGTCGACTGGCGCATCACCAAAGACGGCGACAGCGGCATCTACCTGCGCGGCACGCCGCAGGTCCAGATCTGGGATCCGGCCCGGGTCGACGTCGGGGCGCAGGTCGGTTCGGGCGGCCTCTACAACAACCAGAAGAACCCGAGCAAGCCGCTCGTCTTCGCCGACAACCCGGTGGGCGAGTGGAACACCTTCCGGATCGTCATGATCGGCGAGAAGGTGACGGTCTTCCTGAACGGCGTCAAGGTGGTGGACAACGTGACCATGGAGAACTACTGGGATCGCTCGCAGCCGATCTTCGCGCGCGGCCCGATCGAGCTCCAGGCCCACGGCACCGACCTGCAGTTCCGCGACATCTACGTCCGTGAGATCGGCGCCGAGGCATCGCAGGGGATCACGCCCGAGGAGAAGGCCGAGGGGTTCGTCGCGCTGTTCGACGGAACCAACCTCGATCAATGGATCGGGAACAAGACCGGCTACAAGGTCGAGAACGGCATGCTGGTCTTCGACCCGAAGGCTCCCGACACGAAGAACATCTACACCGCCAAGGAGTACGGCGACTTCGTGTTCCGCTTCGAGTTCCAGCTGACCCCGGGCGCCAACAGCGGCGTCGGCATCCGCACGCCGCCCGAGGGAGACGCGGCCTACGTGGGGATGGAGATCCAGATCCTCGACAACGACGCCCCGGTGTACGCCAAGCTGCAGCCGTACCAGTATCACGGCTCGGTCTACGGCATCATTCCTGCCAAGCGCGGGGCGTTGAAGCCGGTCGGGGAGTGGAACACCGAGGAGATCTTCATCCAGGGATCGAAGATCCGGATCACGGTCAACGGTCAGGTCATCGTGGACGGCGACCTGGTCGAGGCCACGAAGAACGGGACGATGGACCACAAGGACCACCCGGGGCTGCAGCGGAAGACGGGGCACATCGGCTTCCTCAGCCACGGGGCGGTGGTGAAGTTCCGGAACATCCGGATCAAGGACCTGACGAAGTAGGCTCCGGGCTCAAGGCTCAAGGCTCAGGGTACGAAAGAACGGCGAGCACGGAACGGGTTCCGTGCTCGCCGTTCTCTTTTGGAACTGGTCCTCTCCGACGTCTCCGCGCCTCTGCGCCTCTGCGTTTGAACGTGGGCACCCTCAGTACAGCTGATCCGCTCCGCGCCCCTGCGCGATGAGCGGGACGTAGGTTTCCAGCTCCTTCTGCGTGGCCGGGTCGGTGAGATCGATTACCCGCTTCCGCTCGGCCGAGAGGTAGGCGGCCATCACCAGCCGCGTCACCTCGAGCCCGTATCCCCAGTTGAGGAAGCCGTCGCGCCCGGCGCCGAAGGCGTCGCGGGCCTCGGCGTTCTCGTCGGTGTAGCCGTAGAGGTCGGCCTCGTTCACCTGCACGGCGAGCAGGCCCCGCGAGGCGGTGGACTTCTCGAGCGCCAGCTCCGCGTCCTTGACCGCCTCGGCGGCCGCGTCGCCGATGAAGATCGAGAGCGGCGAGACCAGCGTGTTCACCTCGAACGCGTAGCCCGGCCCCGTCCCGTCCATGAACAGCCGCAGCCCCTGCTTCTCGAACATCCACGAGTTGGTGAACTGCGCCTTCACCCGCTGCCCCGTCTCGGGGTTGCGGTAGGTGACGACGCCGGTGGCGAAGTCCTCGGCCGGCGCCTTGGCGTAATCGACGTTCCGGTCGCGGAGCAGCTTCTCGCGCCACTCCCGCTGGCCCCACTTGAGGAGCGCGACCTCGGCGTTGACCTCGACCGGCTCGAGGAAGGTGACGGGCTTGCCGATCGGCGTGAGCACGTGCCGGCCGACCGCGATGCTGTGGCAGCCCATGTCGTTCAGCACCCCGCCGCCCTGCCGCACCGGGTCCCAGAACCAGGCCTCGTGGGGGCCGCCGTGCTCCTCGGACGAGCGCGAGAGCGAGAGGGGCCCCATGCGGCGCTGCACCGGCTCGAGCTGGGCCAGCTGCGCCGTGATGGGCTTCATGAAGATCTGGTTCTCGAAGTAGGCGGTCCGCAGGTTCACCGAGGCCGCCAGGTCCACCAGGCGCCGCGCCTCGGCCACCGTGCGGCCCAGCGGCTTCTCGCAGATGACGCCTTTCAGGGCGGCGCCCGCCTTCACCGCCTCCACGATCGCCTCGACGATCGAGATGCGCGCGAAGTTGGGCGCGAACACGGCGATCACGTCCACGTGCCGGGCCATCTCGGCGACGCTGTTGTAGACGACGGCGTCGCCCACCATCCACTCGCGGGCGAGCGAGGCCAGCTCCGGCGCCCCCGCCGCCGCCGAGACGCCCGTGACCTCGATCCCGCGCACCT
>DAOPQX010000022.1:16991-20216 GCA_035348395.1 Vicinamibacterales bacterium
GACGAGCTGGGGATCCCTGGTGGTCCTTCCCAGGCACCTGCTTCAGGGCCAGGAGGTGGAACTTCGCCACGAACCCGGCCCCGACGAACCCGTATCGCAAAGAGGTGTTCATGATGATGTCTCGAGCGGGCGGCCGCGAGGGCCGCCCCCCGGTTCAATCCCGAATCCCGATTCTCGATCGATGGGTCAGCGCGTAACCGCCGGCGTTCCAGCCTGCCGCGCGCCCACCTTCAGGAAAAGAGCAATCACGAACAGCGCCGCCGCCATGCCGGCGACGATCTGCAGGCTCTGCTGCACGGTGGCGCCGGCGCTCAGGCTGCCGACGATCTGCGGCACGAAGGTGCCGCCCAGCAGGCCAACCGCGAAGATGATGCCGAAGATGCTGCCGTACAGCCGCGGCTCGAACTTCGCGAACGTCACCCCGACGATCGTGGGGAAGATGGGCGCGAAGACCAGGCCGGTGAGGACGACCGCCACGCTGGCGAGCGTCGCCGACGAGGTCACGATCATCACCAGGATCGTGCCCACTGCCACCAGCGCCGCGGCGGCGATGAGCGTCACCCCGATCTTCGTCAGGCCCTTGATCGCCGAGGTGATGAAGCGGCCGATCATCATGGCGACGCCGAACAGGCTGAGCACCAGGCCGGCGTTCCGGGCCGCCGACGGGTTCGCCGCGCCGCCCAGGATCTCCGTCATGTACGGCTTGCTCCAGGTCGTCATGCTCGACTCGAGCGCGATGTAGCAGAACAGCGCCAGGGCCGCCACGATCACCGCCGGATGACGCAGCAGCGCGAACGCCTCCGAGAACTGGTATCCCGTCGAGACCATCGGGAACCGGGTCCCCATCGCCATCACGAAGCCGATGAGGAAGAGCGCCGCCAGCAGGACCAGCCCGGCCCGGTAGTTCACCAGCGAGAAGACCAGCGGCGTCACCACCAGCCCCAGGCCGAAGAACCCGTTGCCGAAGTTGCTCGCCCGCGCCGGGTCCTTGCCCCCGAACAGGACGACCGGGATCAGCGTATTGCCCACGGTGTTGAGGCACATCGCGCCCACCCCCGTCAGGATGCACGCGAGGATGGCCATCTCGTAGCTCCCCGCCACGCGTAGCAGGATCATGCTCAACGCCGCCACCGCGAAGCCGACCAGCGCGACCGGCTTGTAGCCGAAGCGGTCGACCGACGGCCCGATGACGAGCTGCACGATGGCGCTCGTGAGGAAGAGCGCGAAGGTCAGGTTCCCGATGTTCTCGATGTTCAGCGCCGCCTGGTATTCGACCGAGATGGCCCCCACGATGACGAAGCAGATCGCCAGGCCGAAGACCGCCATCAGGGCGACGATCGACGTGTTCCGCGTTTCGCTCGCTTGCATGTCCCACTCCTTCGGGGGCGTCTGCCCTGAATCCCGACTCCTGATTCCCGAATCCTGAATCCTACGCGATCACCCTCTTCAGCCCGGCGAACGACTCCTTCACGCACTCGGCCGGCGTCTTGCCGTCGGGGTACAGCTCCTGCTCGAGCACGATCCACTCGGTGCCGCCGTCCGACCGGCACGCATCGTACACCTGCCGCCACGGCACGGAGTCGAGCGCCAGGATCGGCTTCTTCCCCGCGTCCCCCTCGCGGACGGTCGGCTTGAAGTGCACGGTCCGCGACCGCCCGGGGTATTTCTTCACGTAGGCCACCGGGTCGTGCCCGGCGGCGAAGGTCCAGCCGCAGTCCTGCTGCAGGATGACCTCCTTCTTCGTCCGCTCCGCGAAGAGGTCCCAGAACGTCTTGCCGCCGTCGGTCTTGAACTCGGCCGTGTGGTTGTGGTACCCGCACGCCATCCCCAGCGGCGCCAGCTGCTCGGCCGCCCGGTTGAACGTCTCCGCGAGCGCCTTGCTCTTCTCGGGGTCGGTGAAGTCGCGGCTGCTGGGAACCACCAGGAAGCGGCACCCGATCGCCTGGTGGAACTCGATGGCCTGCTTCAGCGCGTCGCCCTGCAGCTGGTCGGCGCCGATGTGCGTACCGGCGGCCTTCAGGCCGAGGCCGTCGAGCCGCTTGCGGAGTTCGGCCCCCCGGCCGGCGTACCCGAAGTAGCCGGCGAACTCCACGCCCGTGAATCCCATCCTGGACACCGCGTCGAGGCAGGCGTCGAAGTCCGCCTGGCAGTCGCCGCGCAGCGAGTAGAGCTGCAGGGCAATCGGGATCGCGGAGTCGGCCCGGACCCGTGCCGCGGCGGCCATCGCCAGCGGCGCCGCGGCTGTCACCTCCAGAAACGACCGGCGCGACAGCGCGCCCCCTCCACGCGTTCGGTTCGTCATCGCTTCGGCTCCTGTCGGCGCCCGCCGGCCTCGCGAGCCTGCTCCGTTAGACGCGTTGCCGCGGGCTGCTGTAGAATCGCGCGCATTATAGGTCACTGGAAGGACGCCATGGTCAAGAAGCGTGCGTGCAGTCGGCGGGATTTCCTCAGGACCGCCCCTTTGGCCGTCGCGGGGGCCGCCCTCGCTCCCACCATCGTCAAGGCCTCGGCGCTCGGGCGCGGGGGAGCGGTGGCGCCGAGCGACCGGATCGTGATGGCCGGGATCGGCTTCGGGATGCAGGGGCCGGGGAACATGCGCTCGTTCCTGGGGAAGGACGAGGTGCAGTGGGTGGCGGTCTGCGACCTGGACGATGACCATCTCCAGGCGGCGAGGCGGACCGTCAATGAGAAGTACGGCAACGAGGATTGCGCCACCTACAAGGACTACCGCGAGCTGTACGCCCGCGGCGACCTCGATGCCGTTTCGATCGCGGTGCCCGATCACTGGCACGCGATCCTCTCGATCGAGGCGGTGCGCGCGGGCCTCGACGTGTTCGGCGAGAAGCCCTTCACGCACAGCCTGCGCGAGGGCCGCGCCCTCTGCGACGCCATCCGCCGCTACGGCCGCGTCTGGCAGACCGGCAGCTGGCAGCGGTCCGAGGAGAACTTCCACCGCGCCGCCGAGCTGGTGCGCAACGGCCGCATCGGCAAGGTGCTTCGCGTGGAAGTCGGACTGCCCTCCGGCTACACCGATTTCGCCCGCACCTTCGGCCAGGAGACGATCGAGCCGCCGCCCGCCGCCCTCGACTACGACCGGTGGCTGGGGCCGGCGCCCTACGCGCCCTACTGCAAGGCTCGCGTGCACATGAACTGGCGCTGGAACATGGACTACGCCGGCGGCCAGCTGATGGACTGGGTGGGGCACCACCTCGACATCGCCCACTG
>DAOPQX010000023.1:0-9330 GCA_035348395.1 Vicinamibacterales bacterium
GGCGACGTCGCGCTCGGACGGCCCGGGCCGCTCGCCGCGCTCCCGCCTCTCGCGGGGCTGCGGCGGCGCCGGCTCGGGGATGTTGTTCGCCGCCCGGTACGCCTTCATCTTCGCCTCGGGGATGAGCTGCGGGTTCTCGGCCCGGAATCCGCCGAGGATCTTGCCCGTGTCGCCCACAAACAGCATCCCTTCCTCGGCCAGCTCCTTGTTCTCGGCCATCAACTCCTCGGGCACCGGCGGCTTGATCCCGCCGTCGTACCAGAAGATGTCGAGCGCCGGCCGGCTGCCCTTCGCGGCGAACCGCATCCGGATGGTGCAGGCGGCCGGGAACGAGTAGTCGTTCCGGATGCGGAAGCAGACCTCGTCTGCAGCGTCGCACACGTGGCTGGGCGTCGACTCGACGCTGACGGGCGGGTCGAGCTCGAGGGCCTGGAAGATCGGCCAGAGGCTGTAGTGCCCCATGTCGGCAATCGATCCGCCGCCGAACTCGTACCAGCCACGGAAGTTCGTGTGGGTGTAGGCCGGGTGGTACGGGCGGTCGAGCGACGGGCCCAGCCACAGGTCCCAGTCGAACCCGGCGGGGACGGGCGGCGTGTCGGCCGGCAGCTTCGCGAACTGCGGCCACATCGGGCGCATCGACCAGTTGTGAATCTCGCGCAGGGTACCGATGGCGCCGTTCTTCACCATCTCCAGCGCAAGCCTCTGGTTGGTGCCCTCGCTGGCCGGCAGGAAGTGGGTGGCGCGCTTGGCCGCACGCGCCGCCTCGATGACGGCGCGGGCCTCGAGTACCCGGTTCGCCAGCGGCTTGTGGACGATGACGTTGAGCCCCTTCTGCAGCGCGGCGATCGAGATGGCGGCGTGGGTGTGGTCGGGCGTCATCACCTTCACGGCCGTCAGGTCCTTCTCCTTCTCGAGCATCTCGCGGAAGTCGGTGTAGGTGGCGCACCCCTTCGACACCCCGCCCTCGCGGAACTTGCGGTAGTAGGTGTCGACGATCTCCTTGCCGACGTCGCGGCCGCCCGGCACGTGATTGAACCCCTCGCGCCAGGCCGGCTCCTCGAGCAGCCGCCGGATTCCGTCGCGCAGCTGGTTCTTCCCCCACTCGAGGTAGTTGACGCCGTCCTTCTCGACGTCGCAGACGGCGACCACCTCGACGTCGGGGCTGGCGAGGATGCCGCCGATCTCGCGGATGGCCTGGGTGCCGAAGCCCACGCAGCCGAGCGTGATCCGGTCGCTCGGCGCGACGTAGCGCGTTCCCCCGAGAACGTGCCGCGGCACGATGGTGAAGGTGGCGGCGGCAGCTGCCGCCCCGGCGAGGAACTCGCGTCGATTCATCTCGGATGGCATCTTCTCGCCTCCCCGTGTTTCGGTAGGTCGGGCGTGACAACGGCTCCGGCGCACTTCCCCGGCTTCTTCGCGCGCCGATCATACAACCTCGCGGCGGCTGCGGCGACGCGAAGCCGCTGGCGCGCGGCGGTTTGTCGAATGACGCAGCCTGAAGGCGAGAGGGATCAGCGGCCTGCCAGGCGCGCCTCGGCGGCCTGGGCGTGCCCGTCGAGCCCCTCCAGGCGGGCCAGGTGCGCCGTGTCGCGAAGGAGCGGCCTGGCGGCGTCGAGGTCGTCGATCTGCATCCAGGTGCGGACGCGGAGGAACGTGAAGACCGACAACCCGCCGCTGAAGCGCGCCGCGCCGCCGGTCGGCAGCACGTGGTTGGGGCCTGCCCCGTAGTCGCCCAATACCTCGCCTGCGCCCCTGCCGAGGAACAGCGCGCCGTAGTGCACGAGCCGCGCCGCAATCGCGTTTGGCTCGCGCGTGATGACCTCCAGGTGCTCAGGGGCCAGGCGGTTGCACACCTCGATTCCCGCCTCGATCGTCGGAACCAGGACGATTCCGCCGTTCGCGAGCGCGGCCGCGGCGGTGGCGGCCGTCGCGAGACGCGGCAGACGCGCCTCCACCACCGCCTCGACCCGGGCCGCCAACTGGGGGTCGGGAGTCACGAGGATTGGCACCGCGTCGGGATCGTGCTCGGCCTGCGCGAGCAGGTCGGCGGCAATCAGCTCGGCGTCGGCGCTCAGGTCGGCCAGCACCACGAGCTCCGACGGCCCGGCCACCAGGTCCACGCCCACTTCGCCGGCGACGATCCGCTTGGCCGCCGTCACCCAGCGGTTGCCGGGCCCGGCAATCAGGTCGCACCGAGGAACGGGCCCCGCGCCGAACGCGAGCGCGGCAATCGCGTGGGCGCCGCCGGCGGCGAGCAACCCGTCGGCGCCTGCAATCGAGGCGGCTGCCAGCGTCACCGGCGAGGGCCGCGGCGATGCCACCCACACCGAAGACACGCCGGCGGCCCGTGCGGTCACCACCGTCATCAGCACGGACGAGGGCAGTGGAAACCGGCCGCCCGGGGCGTAACAGCCGGCGCTCGCGACGGGCGCCATCGAGTGCCCCGCCCACCCGCCGGGGATCGCCACCCGCACCTCGCGCAGGCTTTCGCGCTGTGCGGCCGCGAAGTGCCCTATCGATTCCGCGGCACGCTCGAGCACGGCGCGAGCGGCCGGCTCGACCGCGTCGCGCGCGCGGTCGAGCGACTGCCGGTCCCACGTCAGCCGGTCGTGTGGCCCGAGGTCGCCGAGCCGCTCTGCGTGCTCGCGCAGCGCCTCCTCGCCGCGGGCGCGAACGTCCTCGACGATCCGTCCCGCCTCGCGGGTGGTGGCCTCGCCCGGAAGCGCCACGCGTGCCTCCGGCACCTCCTCGATCGCGATTCTCCTCAGCCGCGTCACCGCCCCCTCCCTTCCGCCGGCGGCTTGGCGTCCCCAGGCCGGCGCGTGACCCTCAGGGCGCGGCGATCGAGCTCGCGTTCGACGTCGGCGAATGCCACCCCCGCACGGGCGAGCGCCACCGCGGTGAAGTACACCAGGTCGGCTGCCTCACACGCCGCGTTGGCCGCGTCGCGCGCCTCGCTCAGCTCCCCCGCTTCTTCCACGAGCTTCGCCGCAAGCAGATCGGGGTCGGTCAGCAGCCTTCTCGTGTAGGAGTCTGTGTCGGGAACCGTCAGCCGTTCGCGCAGGCGGGCCTCGAGGGCGGCCAGCCCCCGCGGTCGCCCCCAGCAGGTTGCCGTACCCAGGTGGCAGAAACCCTCGCCGTGCTGCCGCACCGTGAAGCGCAAGGCGTCGCGGTCGCAGTCGGCCTCCACGCGCAGCAGGTCCTGCCGGTTGCCGCTGGCCTCGCCCTTGGTCCAGACGCCGCGGCGCCGCGAGTGGTAGACGCCCGCGCCGCTCTCGAGGCCGGCGCGCAGGCTCTCGAGGCTCGAGTACGCCAGGCCGAGTGCGCGGCCAGCCTCGTCGGCGACCACCGTCGGCCACAGGCCGTCGGGGCGATCGGACCGCAGCGGCGCGGCGAAGGCGTCCGCCAACGGGAGGCGACCCGTGTACAGCGCCATGCCAACCTGGGCGTCGATGCCGTCACGGTCGAGCGCCGCGACATCCTCCGTCGTGGTAATGCCGCCGGCCGCCGTGAGGCACGCGTCCCCGGCGGCAGCCTTGAGCGCTCGGGCGCGATCGAGGTCGGTGCCTTCCATCCGCCCCTCGCGCTCGACGAAGGTTCCGAGGAAGCCCCACACCAGGCCGCGGAGCGTTCTCACCTTTTCCTCGGCGCGCTCGCGCGTCGCGGTGCGCCACCCCTCGACGACCACCTCTCCGCCGATTGCGTCCACCGCCGCGATCACGCGGTCGCGGGGCAGCGCCGAGATGATGCCCGGCGTCGCGGCCGTACCGAGAATCACCCGGACGGCGCCCGCGTCCAGCCACCTCCGCGCGTCCTCGACGCTGCGAATCCCGCCGCCGACCCGGCACGGGGCGAGCCTGCACAGCTCGGCGACCAGAGACGCGTTGCTGCCGCGGCCGAGCGCCGCATCGAGGTCGATGACGGCTACCTCGCCGACGCGGCCGAACCGGCGCGCGAGCGGGCGGGGGTCGCCCGCGTCGAGCGCACGCTCCCGGCCGCCGACCAACTGCACGGCGCGCCCGTCCATCAGGTCTATCGAGGGCACGATCACAGCCGCACCTCCACGCCGCTCGCCGCCATGAACGCCTTCACCTCGGCCACCGAGCGCTCCCCGTCGTGGAAGATCGACGCCGCCAGCACCGCGTCGGCCCCGGCGCGCACCGCCTCGACGAGGTGCGACGAGCTGCTCGCCCCGCCCGACGCGATCACCGGCACGCTGACCGCGGCCGAGACGGCGGCGATGAGGTCGAGGTCGTAGCCGCCGCGCGTGCCGTCCCTGTCCACACTCGTCAGGAGGATCTCGCCGGCACCGCGCGCGCAGGCTTCCCGGGCCCATTCGATGGCCGAACACCCGGTGCGCGAGGATCCCGACTCCACCACGACCTCCCAGCCGCCGCCCTTTCGTGCCGCGTCGATGGCGACGACCGCGCACTGCGAGCCGAACCTCG
Organism: Vicinamibacterales bacterium; assembly: GCA_035348395.1. Taxonomy (GTDB): domain Bacteria; phylum Acidobacteriota; class Vicinamibacteria; order Vicinamibacterales; family Fen-181; genus JARKSS01. Next base: position 4,449 of record DAOPQX010000023.1, read on the forward strand.
CGGCAATCGAGGCGACGAGTTCCGGCTGGCGCACGGCCGCCGTGTTCACGGCCACCTTGTCGGCACCCGCCTCGAGCAGGCTTGCCGCATCGCGGGGCGACCGGACGCCGCCGCCCACCGTGAGCGGGATGCCGAGCCCCTCGCGCACGGCACGCACGGTCTCGAGGCGGTGGCCTCGATCCTCGGGCGTGGCCGACACGTCGAGCAGCACCAGCTCGTCGGCCCCCTGCCTCTCGTAGACCGTCGCCCGCTCCACAGGGTCGCCCGCGTCGCGCAGGTTCTCGAACTTGATCCCCTTGACCACGCGGCCGCCCGCGCAGTCGAGGCACGGGATCACGCGCACCGTCAGCATGCCCCCTCCATCTCCAGCCACCGCCGGATCAGCGCCGCGCCCCACGCGCCCGACAGCTCGGGGTGAAACTGGCACGCGACCACCGCCCCGCGCTCGAGAGCCGCCACAAACGGCCCTCCGTACTCGGCGGTGGCGCCCGACCAGCCCGGCGGGATGGACTCCATCCGGTACGAGTTGGCGAAGTAGGCCGAGCCCGGCTCGATCACGCGGGCGCCTTCCACCGGCCAGACCCGGTTCCATCCCAGCTGCGGTACGCGGACCGCCGCCCCGTAGCGGCGGGCAATGCCGGGCAGGACGCCGAGACCGCGCACGCCCGGGCTCTCTTCGCTACCCTCGGCCAGCAGCTGAAGGCCAAGACAGACGGCAAGCAGCGGGCGCCCCGCGGCCACGCGCCCTGCGAGCGCCTCGGTGAGTCCAGCGCGGGCGATTGCCTCCATCCCGGCACCGAAGGCCCCTACTCCGGGCAGGACCACGTGCTCCGCGCGATCGACCTCCACCGGGTCGAGCGACACGACTGGCCGTGTGCCCGCCCGGCGCAGCGCGGCGAGCACCGAGGCGATGTTGGCAACCGACGTCCCAACCACCACCACGTCGCGTGTCACAGGCTCCCCTTCGTGCTCGGCACGCCCGCGCTGCCGTCGAGCGCCACAGCCTGCCGAAGCGCGAGTGCCAGCGCCTTGAAGGCCGCCTCGGCGCGGTGGTGGTCGTTGTCGCCCTCGAGGACGTCCACGTGCAGGGTGAGGCGCGCAGTTGAGGCCAGGCTCCCAAGGACGTGCCGGACGTTCTCGCAGGCAAGCCCGCCAAGGCGATCGCGCTCCAGGCCGAGCCTCACCCGGGCGAACGGGCGCCCCGAGAGATCGACCACCGCCCGGGCGAGCGCCTCGTCCAGCGGCGCGAACGCCCAGCCGAAGCGGGCAATCCCCGCACGCGTCCCAAGCGCCCGATCCAACGCCTCGCCCAGCGCGAGCGCGCAATCCTCCGCCGTGTGATGGTCGTCCACCTGGAGGTCGCCCTCGCACGACAGGTCGAGGTCGAAGCGGGCGTGGAGCGCCAGCGTCGCGAGCAGGTGATCGAGGAAGCCGACGCCGGTCTTCACTGCCGAGCGTCCCTCGCCGTCGAGGCGCAACGCCAGCTCGATCTTCGTCTCACGGGTCTCACGCGACACGCTCGCCTTCCGGCTCATGGCAGCAGCTCCTCCAGCTCGGCGAGATCTCCGAGCACTCGTCCCGCCCCCGCCTCGAACAGCGCGCCCCTCATCGTCTCGGGGGCGTGGCCAGGCGCGACGATCCCGATCGGCACCACGCCGGCGCTCCGCGCAGCCCTCATGTCGTCGGGGGTGTCGCCGACCATCCACGCACGCCCGACTCCCAGGCGCTCCAGCGCAAGCCTCACAGGGGCCGCATCCGGCTTGAGCGGCCCGTCCTCCATCGTCACCAGCACGGAGAAGCGATCGCGCAGGCCGCAGCGGTCGAGGAAGCGGATGGCGTCGCGCCGCGGGCGCCCGGTAACGATGCCGAGTGGCAGGCGGGCGGCCAGGCGCTCGAGGAGCGGCGGTGCAGGGATCAACCGCTCGCGCTCGCAGAGGCCGGGCGCACCGGGCGATTCCTTCGATCCCTGGTAGATCTGCTCGAACCTCGCGGTGACCGCCTCGAGCGGCTGCTCGACGCCGTGGGCCGCCATCAGGCGGCGCGTCACCTCCCAGTCGTTGTTCGCGCCGCCGCGCGCGCGGGCCGCCGCGATCTCGCCGCGATCGATGGCCGCCCCGAAGGCGGCGGCCGTTTGCACGATCGCCTCGTCGTAGGATGCCGAGACGTCGGCGACCACCCCGTCCATGTCGAAGAGCAGCGCCTGCGGCTCGAGGACTGCCCTGAGCCCCCGTTCGAGCCGCGCGAAATCGGCGGCGTTCCCCGGGCAGGCGATGCGCAGCGCGTTCTCGAGGTACGGGCGCCCCGGGAAGCACCGGACACCGATGCCCAGCCCGGCCAGCGCCTCCCACGTCCACCGCACCTTCGGGAACTCTGCGAGAACGAAGTTGGCCTGCGATGGCCAGACACGGGAGGCAAGCGGGGCGAGGAGGCGTGCCAGCGCCTCGCGCTCGCGACGCACCTCGGCCACCGCTTCATTGACACGCCGCTCGTCCGACCGGAACGACGCCGCCGCCACCGCGAGCGACAGGCCGCTCACCGAGTAGGGGTTGCCCGCCGCCCTGAGCCAGCCGACCAGGTCCGCTGGCCCGGCCGCGCACCCGACCCGCAGGCCCGCAAGGCCGCGCGCCTTCGAGACCGTCCGCGTGAGCATGACGTTGGGGCGCTCGAGCAGCGCGGAGGTCGGGTCTTCGTCGGCGAACTCGACGTACGCCAGGTCCACCAGCACGACCACGTCCGGTGCCCGCGCGGACAACTCCAGCAGCGCCCCGGTGCTGGCGCAGGTGCCGGTCGGGTTGTTCGGCGTCGCGATGGCGATGACGCCCGTGCGGCGCGTCACGCGAGAGAGCAGCGCCTCGAGCGGCAGCGGGCCGCCGGTCCACGGCACGTCCACGTACCGCCCGCCGGCAAGCGCACAGTACCGCTCGAACATCTCGAAGGTGGGGGCGGTGGTGAGCATCTCGCGTCCGGGCCCGACGAAGGCGCGGATGATCCGATCGAGCGCCTCGTCGGCGCCGGCGGTGATGCGCACCCGCTCGGGCGGCACGCCGAGCCGGTCGGCCCACAGTTGCTGGAGCGCCGACGGATCCGGGTAGCGGCTGATCGCGGCGGCCAGGGGGCCGGCCTCCTCGGCGAGCCGCTCGGCCTCGGGCGCCGGCCCCTCGTTGCCGTCGAGCGGGAGGTCGATTGGCGTGGGCAGCCGGGGCACCGCGTAGGGCGTGATCGCTCGCAGCCGCGCGGTTGGTCGTCTGGTCATGCTCGCACCTCACGCCACGATGTTCGAGGGAGACGTGACCACGATGTCGGAACCGCCCGCGGCCTTGATGCGGGGAATGACGGCCGCCAGTTCGTCGCGAAGCACGGCCGCCTTCAACGCGTAGCCCGCCCCGCCGTGCAGCGGCGCGATCGTCGGCTCCCGCATGCACGGGAGGATCTGGCAGACGGCCTCGAGGCGCTCGGCCGAGACGTTCACTTCGAGCATGACACGCCGCCGGGCGTCGAGCACCGAGGTGAGCAGCAGCGCGAAGCGCTCGATCGCCTCCCGGCGTCCCCGCGCCTCCAGGCTGCGGGGGTGCGCGAACAGCCGGGTCGTGGACGGCATCAGCTCGTCCACCACCACCAGCCCGTTGGCCTCGAGGGTGGCGCCGGTAGCCGTATTGTCCACGACGAGGTCGGCATCCTCAGGTGGAAAGACCTCCGTCGCGCCGTAGGAACGCAGGAACCGCGCCTGCAGGCCGCGGCGCGCGATCCAGCCGCGCGACAGCCGCTCGTACTCGGACGCGACGACCAGCGGGGTGTCGGGCAGCCGTCCGTCCTGGACCAGCGCCTCGGGGGCCGCAGCCACCACCCGGACCGGGTCGAGGCCGGTGTCGAGGACCTCGACCACCTCGGCACCCAGCTCGGCCACCCAGTCAGCGCCGGCAAAGCCGACGTCGCGGGACCCGGCGTGCAGCATCTCGACGATGTTCTGCGGCTTGAGGAGCTTCACCTCGCAGGAGGGCAGCGAGATGGTCGGGCGGTAGCCCCGGGTGCCGGCCTTCACGCGCAGACCGGCCGCGGCCAGCAGCGAGAAGACCTCGTCCTGCATCCGCCCTTTCGGCAGGGCCAGGCGAAGCACGTTCGGGTCGACGATCGGTGTCATGATTCCCACAGGCGATCAAACGGCCCGGGGAACGCGGCGGGGTGTCGTCGGGCGGTAACTTCACCCGAGACAGCAACGCCGGCCACCGGGCCGGCGTTGTGATGGCGCGCTCAGGAACAGAGCCTCATCAGCCGGCCACGTGACCGTGGGCGTGGTGATGATGGCGGTGATGGCGCGCGGCAAAGGTCATGAGACTCTCACTCTGGCACGCCCGCCGGGACGTGTCAAGCGTTCGAGTGCAACAGCGTCGGGCGCACAACGCCGTTCGGGGCGAACCGCATTCGGGAGGACCGGTGCGGCCCCCGTCGTCCGGCGATGGACGGCGCGGTCCCAGCTCCGGACACTGGACTTGAACCGTCCGGGTGTCGAGGAGCCGCCGAAAGCCATGCGGCACAGCGATTTGCCGTGCGCGGCGACGCTTGCCGGAAGCGGCACGGCCTTCGCTCATCCGAGGGCATGTTCCTGATCACCGACCTGCGTCGCGCCGCCGCAAGCTTCATGCGGACACCCGGGTTTGCCGCCGTGGCGGTACTCGCCCTGGCGCTCGGCATCGGGGTCAACACCGCCATCTTCACGGTCGTCAGCGGAGTCTTGCTGCGGCCGCTGCCCTACCCCGAACCCGAGCGGCTGGTCGCGATCTACGAGCGCGTCCCGGATAACCCCCGGCTAGCGGTCGCCCCGCCGAGCATCGCCGACTGGGCCGGGAACCGGGCGTTCAGCTCGTGGGCCGTCACGGCCGGCGAC
>DAOPQX010000023.1:9340-20178 GCA_035348395.1 Vicinamibacterales bacterium
GCAAGTTCCGCTTCAAACGTGCGGATGCCATGAAACGGCTGGAGGCGACGGCGGTGTCGGGCGACTTCTTCCAGACCCTGCAGGTGGCGCCCGAGCGAGGACGGTGGCTGGAACCGCGCGACGACCAGGCGGGCGCCGAGCCGGTCGTGGTGCTGGGGCACGCGCTCTGGAAGCGCTCGTTCGGCGGCGACCCCTCGATTGTCGGCCGGCAGGTGACCCTCACGGACAAGTCCTACACGGTAGCCGGCGTGATGCCCCCGGGCTTCGCGTTTCCCGGGGAGACGGAGGCCTGGGTCGCGCTGCAGCTTCCGGCGGATCAGCTCCTCGACGACAACCGCTACTCGCACTATCTCGCCGGGGTCGGGCGCCTCGCGCCGGGCGTCGGCATCGAGAAGGCGTCGGCTTCGCTCAACGCGATCGCCGCGAGGGTCGGCGCACGCTTCGGCGACGGGTACGCGGGGCGCGGCGTCAACCTGGTGCCGCTTCGCGCCGACCTCGTGGGCGACGTGCGGCCGGCGCTGCTGCTCCTGCTCGGCGCCGTCGGCTTCGTGCTGATCATCGCCTGCGTGAACGTGGCGAACCTGCTGCTGGCGCGCTCGGCCGAGCGCGACCGCGAGGTCGCGATCCGCGCGGCCCTCGGCGCCAGCCAGCTGCGCCTGGCGTCGCACTTCGCGGCCGAGGGGCTGGTGCTCACCATCGCGGGCGGGCTGGCAGGCCTTCTCCTGGCCGCCTGGGCGAGGGACGCGATCCTGTGGCTGGTGCCGGCCGACCTGCCGCGCCTCGATGAAGTGAGCCTCGACTGGCGCGTGTTCGCCTTCGCCGCCTCTACCGCCATCGTCACCGGGCTGCTCCTGGGGCTTGCTCCCGCCGTCTTCGCCCGCCGCCGCGCGCACGCGTCGCGACTGGCAAGCCGGGGGACGGCGGGGTCGCGCGAGCGGGCGCGCGTGCAGAGCGCGCTGATGATCGCGGAGGTGGCGCTGTCGCTGATCCTTCTGCTCGGTGCGGGGCTCCTCGCAAATACCTTCTGGCGCCTGACCGCCGTCGATCCCGGGTTCAAGGCCGCTGACGTCCTGACCTTCGAGGTCATGCTGCCGCCGCCGGCGTACCCGGCCGCCGAAGCGCGGGCGCGCTTCCAGGAGGACGTGCTCGCGCGGCTTGCCCGGCTTCCCGGCGCGAGGCGTGCCGGGGCGGCCACCAACCTGCCGCTTAGCGGGACCAACATGGCGTTCGCGTTCTTTTACCCCGGCGAGAGCATGGAGACGGCCAAGCCTCACCCGGCCAACTACCGCGCGGTGAGCCCGGGCTACCTGGAGGCGATCGGCGTGCCGCTGGTCGCGGGACGCTGGCTCGCCGAGAGCGACCGCGCCGACCGGGCGCCAGTCGTGGTGGTGAACCAGGCATTCGCCAGGCGGTATTTCCCGGGTCGCCAGGCGATCGGCGAGCGGATCTCGATCACGCGCGGGCGCGACCTGGTATGGCGCGAGATCGTGGGGATCGTCGGCGACCTTCGTCATCGCGCGCTGTCGGCGGACGCCGACCCCGAGATGTACGTCCCGTTCCAGGACGACCCGGTGTTCTTCATGCGCTTCGCCCTGAACGCGGCGAACGCCGAGTCGCTGGCCGGCAGCGCGAGGGCGGCTGTCTGGGAGGTCGACAGGAACCTGCCCGTGACGAAGATGCGGCCGCTCGAGGCGCTGGTGGCGGCGTCGGTGGCGCAGCCGCGCTTCCACGCGCTGCTGGTCGGCGGGTTCGCGCTGCTCGCGCTGGTGCTCGCCGCGATCGGCCTCTACGGAGTGGTGGCGAGGCTCGTGGCGCAGCGGACGCAGGAGATCGGCGTGCGCAGCGCGCTCGGCGCCTCGCCCCGGCAGATCCTCGCGCTGGTGGGAGACCACGTGTCGCGGCTCGTGCTGGCGGGGCTGCTGATCGGCCTGGCGGGCGCCCTGGCGCTCACCCGAACGCTCGAACGCTTCCTCTTCGGGGTTCAGCCGACCGACGTGTCGACCTTCGCCGCGGTAACCGCGATCTTCGCTCTCGTGGCGGGTGTGGCAGCGTGGCTGCCCGCGCGGCGCGCACTCCGGGTGGATCCGGTGGAGGCGCTCCGGGCGGAGTAACCCTCCTCGGCTACCTCGGCCGTTTCGCACGCAGGAGGAGCACCGGTATTGAAACCCGGTGGCGGACGGCGTCGGCCGTCTGGCCGTGGATGATGTCGCTCACGCCGCGGTGACCGTGCGTGGCCATCGCGATCAGGTCCACGGCCCGGTCGTGGGCCACCCGGCAGATCTCGGAGGCGGGATCGCCCATCGCCAGGAACGACTCCACCTCGATCCCCCTCCCCCTCAACTGCCCCTCGAGCGCCTCGAGGTAGGCACGGTCTTCGCGCATCTCCTCGGACTCCCGCAGGTTCAGCTCGTCGAAGTGCCTCGCGGCCCAGCCGTCGGCAACATGGACCAGCAGGAGCCGGCTGCCCGCGAGGCGCGCCAGCTTCTCGACGTGCTCGACGATCGTTTCGTCGGCCACGCTGTGCTCGATCGCCACGAGGATCTGCCTGTACATCCCTCACACCAGCCCGGCAACGACCTGGGCCAGCAGCCAGACGTTCAAACCGGCAATCACGACGGCCGCCGGCCAGGCGAGCAGCTTCAGGCCGCGCCCGATCGCCATCTTCCCCATTATCCGGCGGTCGCCGGCGAACGCCACCAGCGGGAAGATCGCGAACGGCAGCTGCAGGCTGAGGATCACCTGGCTCAGGATCAGCAGCTCGCCCGCACCCCGGTCACCGTACGCGATCACGGTCGCCAGCGCGGGAACGATCGCGATGAGGCGGGTGACGAAGCGGCGCAGCCACGGCCGGAGCCGCAAATTGAGGAACCCCTCCATGACGATCTGGCCGGCGAGCGTGCCGGTCAGCGTCGCGTTCTGCCCCGCGAACAGCAGCGCGACGGCGAAGAGCGTGGCCGCCAGGCTGGTGCCGAGCAGCGGCGCCAGCAGCTTGTAGGCGTCCGAGAGGTCGGCGACGTCCTCGTAGCCGGTGCCGTGGAAGGTGGCCGCGGCGACGATGAGGATGGCGCCGTTGATGAAGAGCGCGGAGGTGAGCGCGACGGTCGAGTCGAGCGTCGCGAAGGACGCCGCCTCGGCCCGGCTTGCCTCGCTGTCGCCGTACTTCCGCGTCTGCACGATGGACGAGTGCAGGTACAGGTTGTGCGGCATCACCGTCGCGCCCAGGATGCCGACGGCAAGGTAGAGCATCTCCCGATCGCGGAGCAGCTCGGGCGCCGGCATGAAGCCGCCGAGAACCTGCAGCGGGTCCGGCTTCGAGAAATACAGCTCGAGGGCGAACGCGCCGCCGATGCCGGCGATGAGCAGGACGACCAGGGCCTCGACGTAGCGGAACCGGTGATGCTGCAGGTAGAGGACGACGAGCACGTCCAGGGAGGTGAGACAGACGCCCAGGGCCATGGGCAGGCCGAACAGGAGGTGCAGCGCGATGGCCGATCCGATTACCTCGGCCAGGTCCGTTGCCGCGATGGCCACCTCGGCCAGCACCCACAGCGAAACCGCCGCCCAGCGCGGGTAGCGGTCGCGGCACGCCTGCGCGAGATCGCGTCCGCTGGCGATCCCCAGCCGGGCGGCGAGCGCCTGGAGGAGGATCGCCAGCAGGTTCGAGATGAAAATGACCGACAGGAGCCGGTAGCCGTAGCGCGCGCCCCCCGCGAGATCCGTGGCCCAGTTCCCCGGGTCCATGTAACCCACGGCAACGAGGTAGCCGGGCCCGGTGAAGGCGAACAGCTTCCGCCAGAACCCTGCACCCTGCGGCACGCCGACGGTGCCGTGCACCTCGGGCAGGCTGGCCGGCCGCCCGTCCATGGCCTTGCGAGCCTACGTCACTTGGCGACGGTGAAGGCGGTGCTCGCCTTCGTCGTCCCCCAGGAGACGGCCAACGTGCCGCCGGTGGGCGTGTCGTCGATCGAGATGGTCAGCTGCTCGACGGGCGAGTCGAGCTTCTCGACCATCATCGGCACGCGGCCGAGATCCTCGCCGGACGGGTAGGGCACGCCCCACTGCCCCGTCTTCTTGCTGACGATCAGCTGCCAGTCGCTCTCGCCTGGCACCGTGTAAAGGGTGTAGGTGCCGGCCGGCACCTGCAACGTGCCGAAGGTGAGCGCCTTGTCGGTCTCGAGCGTGGTGGCCTCGTCCGCGCCCGTGCGCCACTCCTTGCCGAAGGGGGCCACTTCCTTGCCGACCGTGCGCCCCTTCAGCGACGGGCGTCCGTAGGTGATCGCGATGGTGGCGCCGTCCACTGTCCACTGCGATTTCACGTGCGGGCTGCCCCCCTTGCCGGGGTGCACCTGGGTGGTCTGCTGCGCGCCCGCCGCCGCGGCGAAGGCGAGCGCGATCGCCGCCGTGGCGGCCGTGTGTACCAAGCGTCTCATGCGTCCTCCTCTACACATCGTAGGGGCGACCCTTGCGGTCGTCCCTGCCCCTAACTCCCAATCCTCGCTCGTGCAATCCGGTCCACCCCGCTGCAGGCCAGCCACAGCTCGTCGTTCGGCGCGGCCACCATGTGGCGCACCACGCCGCCGCCCGACGGGATTGGCCACGCCTGCATCTTCCCGGTGGCCGGGTCGAAGCGCACCAGCGTGTTCGGCTCGACGCCCGATTCGCTGAACCACACGGCGCCGTCGCTCGTGACGGCCATGCCGTAGGGGCGGGAGCCGGAACCGCCCGGCGTCGGGAACTCGGTCACCTTGCCCGTCGCCGGGTCGAGCCGGCCGAGCATCCCGCGCGCGTAGTCGGTGTAGTACACCGTGTCGTCCTTGCCGATGGCGATGCGGCGAGGCCGCGCACCTGGCGAGGGCAGCTCGTACTCCCGAATGGCCAGCGTGCTGGGATCGATGCGGCCGATCTTGTTGGTGTTGAACAGGTCGAAGTACGGCACGCCGCGCGAGTCGACGACGATGCCGTACGGGCGGGAGTCGGGCGTGGGGGCGGGAACGAGATCCACCTTGCCGGTTCTCGGGTCGAGGCGGCCGAGGAAGTTGCTGCCCTGGACCGTGAACCACAGCGTCCCGGCCTGGTCGAAGATCAGCGTGTGCGGGTCGCGGGCCTTCGGGTCGGGCATCTTGTACTCGGTGACCTTGCCGGTCTTGGGATCGAGCTTGCCGATCAGGCCCGAGTAGTTGCCCGTGTACCAGATGTTGCCCTCGCGGTCGGCGACGATGCCGTGCGGCCCGGTGTTCTCCGTCGGGAGCTTGTATTCCCTGATCTTGCCCGTGGCGGGATCCAGCCGGCCCAGCAGGTTCGCCCGCATGCCCGTGTACCAGGCACTGCCGTCGGGCGCGACCGCCGGATCGTGCGGGAAGCTCTGGCTGGTGGGTGTCGGCCACTCCTGGAACGCCACGTCCACCGGCGAGGCGGCTGGCTGGGCTGGCTGGCCGGCGGCGAGTGCGACGCCGGCGGCGGCCGCGAGCAGCGCCGCGCAGGCGGACGCCGTTCGGGTTGAGGGACGCATGGGGGCCTCCTGCTGTTGATTCCCTGTCTTTCAGTATCGCATCATGGGGGTCGGGGATAATCAGGATTCGGGATTCAGGAATCGGATTCGGGGAGGGACCGTGCGGCCTCTGTTGGCACTGGCCGGCCTGCTCGTTGCGCTGCCGGTGGTTGCGGCGTACCAGAACGGCCCGATGCCCGGCGTCACCGGCGGCTTCGGCGAGCCGACCTGCACGATGTGCCACCAGGGGCCGCCTCCCGGGCCGAAGGACGGCAGGCTGTCGCTGGAGGCGCCGCGTGAGTTCCGTCCCGGCCAGACCTACCAGCTTCGCGTCACGCTGACCCGGCGAAACCTGGCCGTGGGCGGGTTCGAGGTCGCGGCCCGCTTCCAGACGCGCCCCGCGGCGGGCGCGCAGGCGGGAACGCTCCGGTCGCTCGATCCACGCACGCAAGTTGTGACGGGAGCCAAGGGGGTGCAGTTCGCCCAGCACACCCAGGCGGGGTCGAAGGCCGTCCCTCCAGGCAAGATGACGTGGGTCGTCGAGTGGCGCGCACCCGAGCAGGCGCCGGGCAACGTCCTCTTCCACGTTGCCGCGAACGCCGCCAGCGGCGACGCGTCGCCCCTCGGCGACCTCATACACACCCTCGAGGTCGTCTCACGCCCAGCGCCCGCGGCACGCGCGGGCTCGCCCGCCCCCGTTTCCGCACACTGATCGGACGACTTCACCACGCACAGTGCATGCGGAAATCTCGGATCGTTACAGGAGATCTCTGCGCCCTCTGTGCCTCTGTGGTGACCCGTACGTGGCAGACGTGGCGGCTTGTCCACGTTCAACGCAGAGGCGCGGAGACGCGGAGGTGCACGCGGAAATCTCGGATCGCTACAGGAGATCTCTGCGCCCTCTGTGCCTCTGTGGTGAGTGGTGAACCGTACGTGGCAGACGCTCAGGCCCGAGTCGCCGGAGGCGGCCCTACTCGGCCGGCACGGAGGCCGGCCCTACTGGGGGTCGCTTCTGGACGGCGTCGCGGACCATCTCGGTGATCGTGCGGAAGTCGAGCTTCCCGCTGCTCATCTTCGGCAGCTCGGGCAGGACGACGAACTGCTTCGGCAGCGCGATCCGCGGCAGCGACTCGGCCATCTGCGCGAGGATCTCCTTCTCGTCCACCGACGCCGTCACGGCCGCGACGATGCGCGCGCCCCGCGCCGCGTCGGGCACCTCGACGACGCAGCACTGGCAGTCGTCGGGGAGCAGTCTGTCGAGCACGTCCTCGACACGCACGAGCGACACCATCTCGCCGCCAACCTTCAGGAACCGGCGCAGCCGCCCCACGTGCCACAGGTAGCGGTCGTCGTCCATGTAGCCCATGTCGCCCGTGTCGTACCAGCCGTGGCGCAGGTGGAGCGAGGTGGCCTCGAAGTCGTCGAAGTACCCGTTCATCACGCTCGGCCCCTTCACCAGCACCTTGCCGATCTGGTTGACCGCGCACTCCTCGCCCGTCTCGTAGTGCTCGAGCCGCACCTCGACGTTCGGCAGCGGCCTCCCCACCGACCCCGGGCGGTTGTGCTGCGGGGCGTTGACCGAGATGACCGGGCTCGTCTCGGTGGTGCCGTAGCCTTCGAGGAGGATGATCCGGTGCTTCTCCCACCACCCGCGGCGCAGCGCCTCGGTGCACTTGTCGGCGCCCGTGATGAGCAGCCGGATCGTGGCGAAGTCACCCGGCTCGGACTTCTGCAGGTAGCCGTTGAGGAACGCGGGCGTGCCCACCATCACCGTGGCCTTCTCGTCGCGCACTGCCTGGCAGACCGACCGGAAGTCGAGCGGGTTCGGGTAGGTGACGATCGTCATCCCCTGCCAGAGCGGCAGCCACATGTTCACGGTGAGGCCGAAGACGTGGAAGAACGGCAGGTTCGCCATCATCACGTCCTCGGCGCTGAAGTCGACGACTTGCGCCACGCCCTCGAGGTTGGCCGCGATGTTCGCGTGCATCAACGGCACCGCCTTCGGTTCCCGCTCGCTGCCGCTGGTGAACAGCACGACCGCGTAGTCCTCGGCGTCCCCCTTCGGGATCTTCCTGATGATGCGGTCGGCCGAGCGGGCGGCGCGGGCCGCCCCCTTCAGCTTGTCGAGCAGCGAAACCCCGGCAGCGAGGTCCTCGAGGCAGACCATCCCGTCGATGAGCGGGCAGTTGATCCGGGCGAGCAGCGCCTTCGAGGTGAGGATGGTGCTGAAGGCGAGGCGGCGCTGCGCGTCGCGGCAGTTGTCGGCGGCCCCGGTCGAATAGTTGATCATCACCGGCGTGCGGCCGCTCAACAGCACGGCCAGGGTCGCGTACATGCAGCCCGCGCTGGTGGGCACCATGACGCCCACGAACCCGCCGGCCTCGCGCCCGTCCAGCTTCGCGGCCAGGATGAGCGCGCGCAGCAGCACGTCCTTGTAGGTGACCCGCTGCCCGGTCGCCCGGTCCGCGACGGCCAGCTTCTTCGCGTGCTTCTTGGCGCTCCGGACGAACATCTCGTGTAAACGCACGCGCCCCTCCCGCGCACATTCTACCGGCACCGCCGTGTATGATCACCTGCATCCCGCGCCCCCCTCCGATCCAGCAGCCCCGTGGAGCGTCGCGCATGCCCAGCCGGCCCGGCCGCCTCTTCCTCATCCTTGCCTTCGTCGCGGGCGCCAGCCCCTGGTGGCCGGCCGCCGATGCCGCCGCACAGGGAGCCGCGCCGCCACAAGCAGCGCCGTCGCAGGCAGGGCCGGCGGCCCCCGGGCGGCCGATCACCGCTGACGACTACGCGCGGGGCGAACGGTTCCTCCCGCAGAACGTTGAGCCGCTGGTGATCGGAGGACGGGTGACGGCCAACTGGCTGCCCGGCGACCGCTTCTGGTACCGCAACGACCTCGCCGATGGCCACGAGTTCGTGCTCGTGGATCCGGCCGCGCGCCGCCGGGCGCGTGCCTTCGACCATGCCCGGCTGGCCGCGGCCCTCTCGGCCGCTTCCGGCCGCGCCTACGCCCCGAACGCCCTCCCCTTCCAGTGGATCGGGATCTCCGCGGACGGCCGGCAAATCACCTTCGATCTCGAGGGCCGCCGGTGGTCGTGCGACGCGCTCGGCTCGAGGTGCGCCGACACGGGCGCCTCGCCGGAGCCGGCGCCGGTGGGCGCCGCTCCCGCGCGCCGCGGCCCGCGCACGAAGGCCGCGAGCCTGCCGTCGGGCGACGGGAACCTCAGGGTGCGCGAGCTGGCCACCGGGCGCGAGCGCCAGCTCACCACCGACGGCGCGCCCTACTTCGGCTACGCGACCGACAACGCCGGCTGGCGATCGAGCGACCGCCCGATCGTCCTCTGGTCGCCCGACTCGAGACGCATCGCCACCTACCAGCAGGACGAGCGCGAGGTCGGGGAGATGTACCTCGTCAACACGCCGATCGACCCGGTCACGCACCCCAGGCTCCGCGTCTCGAAGTTCCCGCTCCCCGGCGACCGGCACGTGGCCATGCTCCACCGTGTGGTGATCGACGTCGAGACGGGCCGCGTGACCCGCCTCGCGATGCCGCCCGACTACCACCGCGCCACGCTCGGCGACGACGTGAGCCTGGACGACTGGCAGTGGAAGCCCGACGGCTCGGCGTTCGCGTTCATCTCCACCTCTCGCGACCACAAGGAGGCGGTGCTGCGGGTGGCGGACACCGCGACCGGCCAGGTTCGAACCGTGATGAGCGAGAAGGTGGCCACCCACTACGAGTCGCGGGTGGGCTGCCGCGTGCTGTGGGACAGCAACGAGGTGATCTGGTATTCGGAGCGCGACGACTGGGGCCACCTCTATCTCTACGACCTTGCCACGGGGGCGCTCATCCGCCGGATCACTGCGGGCGAGTGGCCGGTGATGGCGCTCTTGCGCGTGGACGAGAAGGCCCGCACGCTGTGGTTCGAGGCGCAGGGCCGGGAAAAGGGCGAGGACCCGTACTTCCGGCACGTCTACCGCATCGGGCTCGACGGCACGGGCCTTACGCCGCTGACGCCTGTCGAGGGTGACCACTCGGTCCAGCTGTCGCCGTCAGGCCGTTACCTCGTGGACACCTACTCGCGGCCCGGCGTCGAGCCGGTGGTAGCCCTGCGCGAAGGCGAGGGCCGCTTCGTGATGATGCTCGAAAAGGCCGACATCACGAGGCTGCGGGCCGCGGGGTGGCGGCCCCCGATTCCCATCACCGTGAAGGCCCGCGACGGGAAGACCGACCTTCACGGCCTGATGTTCCGGCCAACCCGCTTCGACCCGGCGCGCAAGTACCCGGTGATCAACTACGTCTATCCGGGGCCGCAGACCGGCAGCACCGGCAGCCGCTCCTTCTCGGCGGCCCGCGGCGACAGGCAGGCCCTCGCCGAGCTCGGCTTCATCGTCGTCACCATCGACGGGATGGGGACGCCGGGGCGATCGAAGTCGTTCCAGGACGCCTACTACGGCGCGATGGGGCGCGACAACACGATCCCCGACCAGATTGCCGGCATGAAGGAGCTGGCCGCGCGGCACCCGTGGTTCGACGTCTCGCGGGCTGGGATCTGGGGCCACTCGGGCGGCGGGTTCGCGACGACCACGGCGATGTTCCGGTTCCCCGGCTTCTTCAAGGCCGGGATCGCCGAGTCGGGGAATCACGACCAGCGGCTGAACGAGGACGACTGGGGCGAGCGCTACCAGGGACTGCTGGTGCGCGACGGGCAAGGTGGCGACAACTACGCGGCTGAGGCGAACCAGCTCTACGCGCAGAACCTCGAGGGGCGTCTGATGCTGGCGCACGGCACGATGGACACCAACGTGCCGCCGTACCAGACGCTGATGGTGGCCGACGCGCTGATCAAGGCGAACAAGGACTTCGACCTCGTGCTGCTGCCGAACCAGGACCACGGCTACGGCGACGCGTCGGCGTACATGATGCGGCGGCGCTGGGACTTCTTCGTGAAGTGGTTGATGGGGACGGAGCCTCCCAAGGAGTACAGGTTCGGCCGGCAGGGGCCCGGCCCCGCTCGACGGGCGCCGGGGGAGTTGCGCTTCGGCCCTGCCCGGCGCGAGCCCACCCGCGCCGACGTCCTGCGCGGCAACTGGGACCGCTACCGCTCGAACAACGACCTGTTGTTCTACCACCTCGACGTCCGGGTCGACCCGGAGCGCAAGTGGATCGGCGGGAAGAACACCATCCGTTTCCGGATGACGCGCGACGACACGAGGATCCAGATTGACCTCGCGAAGGCGCTGGCGGTGGACCGGATCGTGTTCGGCGGACGCGAGCTGCGGTACGAGCGCGAGGAAGGGGCGGTGTTCATCGACTTCCCCGAGACCCTTCGCCGCGGCCGCGAGTACT
>DAOPQX010000024.1:0-19442 GCA_035348395.1 Vicinamibacterales bacterium
CGCGACCCCCAGAGGCGGGCCCGCGCGGCCCGGCGGCTGGGCGCCGCGCGCCGCCCCTCGAACGTCACGGACCTCGAGCCGCTGCTCGGCGACCCGGAGGTCCCCGTGCGGCTCGCGGCGATCGAGGCGCTCGGCGAGATAGGGGGAGAGGCGGCCGCGGGGCCGCTGATAGCGGCGGCGCGAGGCGCTGACGCCGTGCGCCCCGAATCGGAGGCGGCGGGGATGCGCGCCGCGGTTGTTGCAGCGCTGACCTCGGCCGGAGAGGCCGCGGTGCCCGCGCTGCTCGACGCCGCGGGCGACCGTCACGCCCGGGTGCGCGAGTGCGCGGTCGCGGCGCTCGCAGCCATCGGCGGCGAGCAGGCGGCGGGCGGGCTGGCGCGTGCCCTCCGTGACGACCGCTCGGCCCTCCGGCAGCTCGCGGCGCATGCGCTCGCCCGCGTGTCGGGCGGTCGTGCGATCGCCGATCTCGCGAACGCCCTCCTCCACAAGGACGCGGCGACCAGGCGGGCGGCCGCCGAGGCGCTTGGGGAGACCACCGCCGAGGAGGCGGTTCCGGCGCTCCAGCGAGCGCTCGCCGACACGGACCGCGGCGTGCAGGCGGCCGCCGTCGGAGCGCTGGCCCGCATCGGCCGGGGGCCTGCCATCGAAGCGCTGGTCGGCGCGCTCGTCCGGCCCGACCGCGAGCTGCGGCTCTCGGCCGCGCAGGCCCTGCGCTCTGCCGGCTGGGTGCCCGAGGGGCCAGGACCGCGCACGCTCCACGCGGCCCTGCACGGACGCTTCGACGAAATCGGCACGGCCGCGCCCGGCGACGCGGTCTTCGGCGGGGCCACCATCGAGATGCTGAAGGCGGCGCTGTCGGACAAGAACCCGGCCACGCGCGCGGGCGCGGCGGCCGCGCTCGGGCGGATGGGAGACCAGGCCGCGGCGGCGGCCCTCGGCAGCGTGCTGGGCGACCCCGACCCCGCCGTCCGCGAGGCGGCCGCGGCGTCGCTGGCGCAGCTCGGGCCTCCCGCGTTCGACGCCATCCTCCCCGGCCTCGAGGATCGCAGCCAAACGACCCGCGCGGCGGCGGGCCGCGTGCTCCAGGCGCTCGATGCCGGCCGGGTGGCCGATTTCCTCGTGGATCGCCTGTCGCCGGGAGAGGCGGTGACCCACGGCGGCCTGCCGCTGAGGATCGTGGACCGGCTCGAGGCGCTCGACGCCGCACGCCACGCCGCAGACTCGCTGGAGCGGTTGCTGCGCGTGGCCGGCAGCGGGGTGCCGCCCGCCAGCGTGCAACGCGCCGCCGCGCTCGCCGACCTCGTGCTGATCGAGCCGGGCCAGGTGCCCGATGCCGGCGAGCGGCTCGACCTCGAAGACCTGCGTGAGCTGGCCGCGCGCACGCTGAGCGGCACCGTCCCGAATCCCGCGCGGGGGGCGAGGCGGTGAGCGCCGCCCCCACGACGGCCTGGAGCCTCAGCGAGCTGGGCTGGTCAGAGCGCTTCGCGCAGGCCTTCGAGCCGCTCGCCCGGCCCAACGTGATTCCTGGTCGTGTCACGCTCGAGCACAAGCACATCTACCGCGTCCTCACCGAGCACGGCGAACGGCTGGCGCGCGCGGCCGGGCGCCTGCGGCATCGCGCCTCGGCCCCCGTCGAGTACCCGGCCGTCGGCGACTGGGTGGCCCTGCGCCTGAACCCGGGCGAGCTGCGGGGCTCGATCCTCCAGATCCTCCCGAGGTTCAGCCGCTTCTCGCGGAAAGTGCCGGGGGAGCTCACGCAGGAACAGGTCGTGGCGGCCAACATCGACACGGTCTTCCTGGCGATGGGGCTGGACGCCGACTACAACCTGCGCCGGATCGAGCGATACCTGGTGACCGGGTGGAGGAGCGGCGCGCAGCCGGTGGTGCTGCTGACCAAGGCCGATCTCTGCGACGACGTGGAGGCGCGGGTGCGCGAGGTGGAAGCCCTTTCGGCCGGAGCACCGGTGCACGCCACTACCGCGATGTCCGAAGGGGGCGTCGACATCGTCCGGCGGTACCTCGAGCCGGGGCGCACGGTGGCCATCCTCGGGTCGTCCGGTGTGGGCAAGTCGACCCTCATCAACCGCCTGGCCGGCAAGGAGCTGCTGCGGACGGGCGACCTCACCGCCGACGCGCGGCGCGGCCGCCACACCACCACGCATCGGGAGATGATCGTCCTGCCGGGCGGCGGCCTCATCATCGACACGCCGGGCCTGCGCGAGCTTCAGCTGTGGGAGGCCGGCGACTCGCTCGGAAGCGCCTTCCCCGACATCGCCGCCCTGGCCGAGGGGTGCCACTTCGCCGACTGCGCGCACGACACCGAGCCGCGGTGCGCCGTGCGGCGGGCCGTCGAGGAGGGCCGCCTGGCACCCGATCGGCTCGATGGCTACCTGAAGCTGCAGGCCGAGGCCCGCCGCTTCGACGAGAAGCAGGACGAGCTGGCGATCCTCGAGAGGAAGCGCAAGGCGAAGATCCTGGGCCGCATCATCAAGCGAATGCCCAAAAAAGGCTGACAGCTCACAGCTGACAGCCGACAGCCGACGGCGGCCTGCTGTCGCTTGCAGGACCATCCTTCGGCAGGGCTCAGGGTGGCCCTGAGCCAAGTCGCAGGGCCACAGGGGTCGCGCCCACGCTGCCTGCTGTCTGCTGTCCGCTGTCTGCTGTCTTTCTCTCTCACACCTCGGCTGGTTCGTCGTCGTCGAGGAGGTCGAGCGGGGCGGCGAGCAGCAGGTCCTCGGCGGAGCGATTGGCGGGCAGCTCCTGCACGTCGCGCAGCTTCCGCTCGATCGTGCGGCTCTGCCGCGAGACGGCGTCCATCTTGTTGGTCGCCTCCTGCAGCTTCTTCTGCACCGACCCCAGCAGCTCGCCGAAGCGGCCGAAATGGGTCTTGACGGCCGCCAGCACGGTCCACACCTCGCTCGACCGGCGTTCGATGGCCAGCGTGCGGAACCCCATCTGCAGGCTGTTGAGGATCGCCCAGAGCGTGGTCGGGCCGGCCACCAGCACGCGGTGGTCGCGCTGCAAGATCTCGGCGAGGCCGGGCCGGCGCAGCACCTCGGCGTACAGCCCCTCGGTCGGGAGGAACAGGATCCCGAAGTCGGTCGTGTTCGGCGGGTCGAGGTACTTGTCGTGGATCTCGCGGGCGCAGACCTTGACGCGGTTCTCGAGCTGCCGGGCGGCCCCCTCCACCGCCTCGGCATCGCCACGCTCGGCGGCGTCGATCAGGCGCTGGTAGTCCTCCTGCGGGAACTTCGCGTCGATCGGGAGCCAGACGGGCGCCCGGTCGGGATCCTTCCCGGGCAGCCGGACGGCGAACTCGACCCGCTCGCCGCTGTGCTCGCGCGTCTCGACATTGGTGGCGAACTGTGACGGCGAGAGCGCCTGCTCGAGCAGCGTGCCCAGCTGCACCTCCCCCCAGGTGCCGCGCGTCTTCACGTTGGTGAGCACCCGCTTCAAGTCGCCGACGCCGGAGGCCAGCGCCTGCATCTCGCCGAGACCGCGCTGCACCTGCTCGAGGCGCTCGCTCACGGCCCTGAACGACTCGCCGAGGCGGGCCTCGAGCGTCCCCTGCAGGCGCTCGTCCACCGTCTCGCGCATCTTCTCGAGCTGTGCGGCGTTGTCGTCCTGGATCGCGCGCAGCTGATCGGCGACTGTGCCCCGCAGCGCCTCGAGCCGCCGCTCGGTGCCCTCGCCGAGGGCGGTCAGCTGCTGCGCGAACGCCGCCAGCTGCTCCCCCTGCCCCCGCGCCATCATCGACTGCCCCTGGCGCAGCGACTCGCCCAGCCGGTCGAGTGCCCCCGCGACCTCCTCGCGCAACGCCCGCGCCTGCGCGGCCGCGTCGGATCGCCCACGCGTCATCTCCTCGCGAACCGATCGCTCCATCCGCTCGTGGTCCGCCGCCAGCCCTTCGACGCGGGAAGCAATCGCGGCCAGCTCGGCCGGGCCCCGGCGCAGCAGCAACACCACGGTGAGGGCCAGGAGGATGAACAGCAGGACGACGGCAACGACGAGAAGGGTTTCAATCATGTGGCGGCGACATGGTGACAGACCCGCCTTCGCGCGGCAAGCTGCGGCTGTAGTACGATTTTCCAATGCCCACCAGAGCCTGCCTTGCCGTGCTCGTCCTGCTCCTGGCTGCGCCGCGCGCCGGCGCCGACAACAAGATCCTGCACCTGGCGATTGGCGATCCGGCCAGGCGCGACCGCGAAGCGCCGCTGGTGCTCGACGCGGTCACCGACACCGCGACCGGCGAGGTCGTGACGCCCGAGGACCTTCCCCCGCGGCTCGCGAAGACCGGCCTGCTGCTCCTCGGCGAAGAGCACACCACCATGGAGACCCACCAGGTGCAGCTGCGCATCCTTCGGGCGCTCGCCGACTCTGGCCGGCGCGTACTGATCGGCCTGGAGATGTTCCCCTACACCGCCCAGGCCGCCCTCGACGAGTGGCACGCCGGAAGCCTCCCGGAGGAGGAATTCGTCCGCAAGTCTCGCTGGTACGAGCACTGGGGCTACAACTGGCGCTACTACCGTGACATCCTTCTCTTCGCCCGCGACCGGAAGATCCCGATGTTCGCCGTGAACACGCCCCGCGAGGTCGTCGCTTCGGTGCGGAAGAAGGGGCTCGCCAACCTCAGCCCCGAGGAGGCTGCCCACATCCCGGACCGGATCGATGCCGACAACGCGGACCACCTGCTCTACTTCAAGACCACCTTCGAGGGCGAGGAAGGCCCCGTACACGGCGCGGGGATGAGCGACGAGATGTGGAAGAACATGCTGAGTGCCCAGGCCACCTGGGACGCGACCATGGGATACAACGCCGTCCAGGCATGGAAGCGGGCCAACGACCTGGGCGCGATCATGGTGGTGCTCGTCGGCCTCGGGCACGTCGCCTACGGCCTGGGAATCGAGCGGCAGGCCCGGAACTGGTTCGACGGGCAGATCGCGTCGGTCATTCCCGTCACCGTGAACGGGCCCGACGGCGCGGTCGCCTCGGTACGCGCCTCCTACGCCAACTTCCTCTGGGGGCTGCCGCACGCGATCGACTCGCTGTACCCGTCGCTCGGCCTCTCCACCGCCGTCGGCCAGGGCGAAACCGCCCGGCGCGTGATCCTCGTGCAGAAGGACTCGGTGGCCGAGCGGGCCGGCGTCAAACCGGGGGATGTCATCGTGTCGGTGGACGGGACGCCGCTCTCCGACAAGGAGGCCTACAACCGGCTGATGGCCGAGAAGCGGTGGGGCGACCGCGCCCGCATCGTCGTGCGCCGGGGCGGCGAGGACGTCACGCTCACGGCGCTCTTCCGGAGGACGGTGAAGTGACGTCGCCGCCAGCCGCTAGACGGCGTACCTCCTCTCCACCATCTCCCTGATCCGCGCGCGGCCCTCGGGAGCCGGCAGGCCGGCCCCCTCGGCCTCCTCGGCCTCCCGCGCCAGCTCCTCGTCCTTGATCACGAGGCGGAACCACCGCGAGAAGTCGCCCCGCCTGAAGTGGTGCAGCCAGGTCTCCTCGTCCACCCCCTCGGCAATCTTGACGAAGCTGCGCAGGTTCTCGGCGCGGAGATTCAGCTTGCCTTCCGGCCCGCGGAAGGCGAAGTGCTCGTCCTCGATGAGCTCCCCCTCGGCGTACTTCCGGCGGTGGCGCCGGTGCGTGTTGCGGGGCGGCTCGACCGTGAAGGTCCGCGCGCGGGACGACCCTCGCTCCCACATGGCAACATCCCCGGGCTCCAGCCGCGGCACATCCGGCGCAGCCCCCTCGTCCCCCACCGCGGAGGCGAAGTCGGCCAGGGCCACGCCCGCGGCCTCGCCGAGCACGAGCAGCGTGTCAATCGACTGCAGCACCTCGCGGGCGACCGAGGACGGCTCGAGGGTGATCAGCAGCGCGCCTCGCAGGCGCTGCGGCACGATGGATCCCGACGACCGGCGGTCGCGCGGCAGCAGGTGGTGCGCCTCGTCGAGGACGATCCAGTGCGGCCGGCCGGTCGCCGAGCGAAGCTCCTGCAGCCGCGGCAGCAGCGCCTCGAAGAACCGGGGCCGCTCGTCGCGCGCCACGTCCGTCAGGTTGACGACGACGTTCTGTGCCGGCGTGTCGAGAACCGTCATCACCTCGCCCGGCTCGGGGGTCTTGCGCGAGGTCCCCAGCACGACCCCGCGCTCGAACGTCTCGTAGTCGCCTTCGGGGTCGACCAGGCAGAACTGGTAGCCGCGTTCCGCAAGGCGCTCGAGGAATGCGCTGGCGAGCGTGGACTTCCCGCCCCCCGAGGCGCCGGCCAGCAGCGCCGAGCGGCCGTAGGGGGGAAGGCACACCTCGGAGCCGCTGCCGTCGCGCCCCAGGAGGATCTCGTGGCGCCGGAGCGAGGCGGCCAGGTCATCGAGGTCGTTGGCCAGCAGTCGCTCGACGAGCTCGACGACACCGGCGCCGTGATCGGCGGAAGTGACCAGGTCGGCCCGCTCCTTCAGCATCGGCAGGGCGTTGGCGACCGCCGCCCCGCACTCGCACGACTGGAGCAGCGCGTGGTCGTTCTCCGCGTCTCCCACCGCCACCACGTTGTGAGGGGACAGCGACATCTCCGCCAGCACCGCGAGCAGCCCGCTCGCCTTGTTGATCCCCGGCGGCAGCACCATCACCGCGTCCTTGTTGAAGATCACCTGCAGCTCGAGGCCGAGATCGCGGATCGCCCCGAGCACCGCCAACTCGTTCGGGCGCCAGGTGGCGACGATCACCTCGCCCGTGTCGAACGGGGTGACGCCGCGCTCGCGCAGCGCCTCGGCGAACGCCGGCGGCGGCGGTTCGGCCAGCCGCCTGGTCTCGCGTCGCGCCGGGTCGCAGGACACGCCGCCGTTCTCGGCGACGATCCGGTCGAACAGCTGGTACTCCGGGAAGACCGACTGCAGGTCGTCGAGCCGCCTTCCCGTCACCAGGATCAGCCGCCGGCCGGAATCGCGCACGCGGCGGAGGGCGGCAAGCGTCGGCTCGTCCACGCGGCCGTGCCGGGCCAGGGTGCCGTCGTAGTCGCAGGCCAGGGCGACGTAGCGCATGGAGTGAGACCCGGCCGTCGAAACAGCAAGAGCAGGGCCAGCTGCCTTCAAGTCTCCCACCCACGCGCCGCCGCCGCCTCCGTGTAGAATGCCGGGAACAGGGAGCCACCAGCCCAACTATGATCGAACGCTTCCGAAACCCGTCGCCCAGGATCCGGCGGGCCCTGGACATCGCGGGC
Source organism: Vicinamibacterales bacterium (assembly GCA_035348395.1). GTDB lineage: Bacteria > Acidobacteriota > Vicinamibacteria > Vicinamibacterales > Fen-181 > JARKSS01. The sequence goes on from DAOPQX010000024.1 coordinate 7,211, forward strand.
ATCGCCCACGACGGCGCGTTCCGCAAGGGCACCGACGTCCCGTACATCCACCACCCGGTCGCCGTCGCGGTGATTCTCGAGGCCTACGGCTATCCCGAGCCGCTCGTCGCGGCGGGCCTCCTGCACGACACGGTGGAGGACACCAGGTGGGGAAACGCCGAGGTTCAGCGACGGCTCAACCAGGTCACCGAGGGGAGGCTACCCTCCCCCGCCGAGCCGATGGCGTTCCGCTCGGCGTTCTGCCAGTACCTGCGCGACGAGTTCGGGCGCGAGGTATTCGGCCTGGTCGCCGCCGTGACCGAGAAGAAGAACGACGGCGGCGTGCCGGCCGACTGGCTCGAGCGGAAGAAGAACCAGCTCGACAAGCTGGCCAACGCCGGACCGGACGAGGCGGCGCTCAAGGCCGCCGACGCGGTACACAACATCGAGAGCACCGCGCGCGACATCGAGGCGCTCGGCCTGGGCGTGCTCGACCGCTTCCGGGGCGGGCCGCTCGTCGTCTGGCACTACAGCGCGTTGGCATCACTCGCTTCGCGCCGCATGCCGGCCGGCGCGCCGCTGGCCGAGCGCGTCGTCCGGGCGGCCTTCGACCTCGAAAGCGCCGTCCGCCGCCGGCGGCCGGTTCGCGACGGCTCGGCGCCCTACCCGGAACCGGTGGTGATCTAGACGGCTCAGGGCTCAAGCATCAGCTCCTTGGGGTGAGGTTCGAGGTACACCTGCCCTGCGAGGTACTCGATCCCGCAGCGCCGCACCAGGTGCCGCACGAGCGTGATCGGCACGATGAGCGGGACGAGGCCCTGCTGGTAGTCGGCGATGGCCTGGGCCAGCTCCTGCCGCGACGCCTCGTCCACTGCCTTCCTGAAGTAGCCGGCCATGTGCTGCAGCACGTTGACGTGGCGGCTCGGCGTCGCCACGACGGCAATGGCGCGCATGTAGCCGGTCTCGTAGGCCGCGCGCAGCTCGGCGCGCGGCATGTCGCCGGCGCGCGCGACCAGGCGCCCGAGCGCGGCGTACCCCGACGGGGAGTGCGCGAGCAGCGACAGCTTCTGCGCCGCGTGGAAGGCGACCAGCGAGCCCGCCGTCCATCGCCCCGAGAAGAAGGCGCGCAGCCGGTGGTGCGCGAACACCCGCTCGACGAAGTGCTCGCGTAGCCGCGGGTCGGCGAGCTGCCCCTCCTCCTCCACCGGCAGCAGGGGCAGCCGCGAGATGAGGGCATCGGCGAACAGGCCGCGGCCCTCACGCGACGGCATGCCGCCCAGCGTGTAGACCTTCACGTGCTCCATGCCGCAGCTGGGCGAATCCTTCTTGAGGATGTAGCCGTCGAGCGCCTCGCCGGCGAGCGACTCGACACGCGCGGCAGCCCACCGGCGCATGCGATCGGTGTGATCGGTCGCGCTCTCCACGCCAACCAGCCGCACCTGGTCCCCGTCGCGCACGAGCCGGATGGCTTCGCGCGGCGTACCGAGGCCCACCTCCACCTCGGGACACACCTCGACCCACTCGACGAACTTCCCGAAGGTCTCGACGAGGAAGGCGTCGCGCTTGTGCCCGCCGTCGTAGCGGACCTTCCGCCCCATCAGGCACGACGACACCCCGATGCGCACCGTCTCGAACACAGTGGGCCCCTCAAAGACGATTTTGAACCACAAAGGGGTGAACAGGGCCGGACGCCGGTCTTCGGCACGGCGAGGTCGAGCGCCGGGTTATCGGTGGCCCTCGCCGCGCGCTGCAGCCAGCACACGACGGCCGCGCCGTCGGGGTTGGGCAGCCCACCGCGCCGCACCGCAACCCGCGGGTCGTCATCGCCGCCGCTGTCCGGGTAGAATGGTCCGCGCCAACTCATGCCCGCCACCGTTTACGGAGGGCCCGCACGATGATACGTCCGCGCCTGGCCCTGGTGCTCGGCTTGTGGCTGACCGCCGCTCCGGCGCCGTCTGCCGCCGTGCCAGGACAGGCCGGCCCCGCGGCCGAGCCCGTGGCGATCCCGCGCTTTGAGCGCGGTGCCAACCCCATCGCGCTCGGCGGCCCCGCCCGCCCCGGGCGCTACATGGAAGCCTCGGGCCTTCGCGCCGCCTTCCTCGGGCGCGAAGACGGGTCGTTCGAGGCGTGGGCCTATCCCCTCAAGCTGCTGCACGACTTCAACCTGTCGTTCGGCATCGCCGCCTACGCCGACCCGATCCCCGGCGCCGCGCTCGCCTCCACCGTGGACATCCGGCCCGAGTCGGCCACCGTCCGCTACGCCCACGCAGCCTTCACCGTGGACGCGATCTGGCTCGTGCCGCGCGACGAGCCGGGGGGCCTCGTCCTGCTCGACGTTCGCACCTCGGAGCCGGTCACCGTGGTCGTCCGCTTCAGGCCCGACCTCAAGCCGATGTGGCCGGCGGCCCTCGGGGGCCAGTACAGCTACTGGGACGACACGTTGAAGGCGTTCGTCGTCGGCGAGGGCAGCCGCAAGAACGCGGCGCTGATTGGGTCGCCGTTCGGACTGACGCCCCCCGAGCAGCCGGCGCACAACCTGCCCGACGCGCCGTCGCAATTCACGATCCGGGTCACCCCCGAGCAGGCGCGGAAGGGGCTCATCCCCATCGCGATGGCGGGCAGCGTCGAGAAGCTCGACGCAGCCAAACAGACCTACCAGGCCCTGCTGGCCTCGGCCGAGCGGCTCTACCGCGAGCAGGAGGAGCATTACCGCCGCCTGCGCGAGGAGCGCACCAGCGTCGAGACGCCGGACCCCCGCATCGGCCTCGCCTTCGAGTGGGCGAAGGTCGCGCTCGACAAGGGGTTCGTCTGCAACCCGCACCTGGGCTGCGGCCTCATCGCCGGCCTGGGCCCCTCGGGAACGACCGAGCGCCCCGGGTTCGGGTGGTTCTTCGGCGGCGACACCTTCATCAACAACTGGGCGATCTCCGCCTACGGCGATCTCGACACGGTGCGCCGGTCGCTCGATTTCCTGCGCGAGCGCCAGCGGGCCGACGGCAAGATGATGCACGAGCTGTCGCAGGGGGCCGGCTACATCCGCTGGTTCCAGGATTACCCCTACGGCTACTACCACGCCGACACGACGCCGCTCTACATCATCTCGGTGCGCGACTACGTGCGGGCGACCGGCGACGCCGCCTTCGCGAGGGACTACTGGCCCTCGATGCGCAGGGCGTGGGACTACTGCGTCTCGACCGACGAGGACGGCGACGGCCTGATGGACAACACGAAGGCCGGCCTGGTCATCGAAACCGGGGCGCTGCGCAGCGCCGACGTGCAGACCGACGTCTTCCTGGCCACGGTGTGGACCGAGGCGGCGGCCGCGATGATCGACCTGGCGCGGCTGGCCGAACCGGGCTTCGTGTCCACCGCGGAGGCGGCGGCCGACAAGGCGCGCGCCGCGATCAACCGCCGGTTCCTCGATGGGGCGAGGCGGCGCATCAACTTCGCGATCCTCAAGAGCGGCGCCGGGCAGGCGGAGGAAACCGACTGGCCGGCCTTCGGCATCTGGCGCGGCGTGTTCGAGCCGGGTCACCCGGCAATCGCCGGGATGCTCGACGAGCTGGCGCGCTCGGGCCTCGCCACCGACTGGGGTGCGCGGATGCTGTCGCGCGAGAGCGCGCTGTACGAGCCGCTCTCGTACAACAACGGCGCGTCGTGGCCGTTCCTCTCGGGGTGGGCCGCGCTGGCCCTCTACACCGGCGGGCGGCCGGAAGCCGGCTGGCAGTACGTCGACGCGCTGGCCGACCTCACCTTCCTCGAGGCGCGAGGCTTCATCCCCGAGCTGCTCTCGGGCGACCGCCTGCGCTCGATCGACGCGGCCGTGCCGCACCAGCTGTTCGCAACCACCGGCTTCGCCACGGCGCTGATGCGCGGGGTGGTGGGCCTCGAGGAAACCGACCAGGGCCTTCGGCTCACGCCGCGGCTTCCCGCCGGCTGGCCGTTCCTGCGCGTGAAGCGGCTGCGCTTCCGCGACGGGGTCGGGGACGTCGAGATCCGCCGGCGGCCGGACGGCTACGCGATCTCGGTCTCGAACCTCCGAAAGCCGCTGGCGGTGGGGGTCCGAATCGCGCTGCCACCCGGCAGCGAGGTGGAAGGCGGCGGGCAGGCCGAGATGCCGCTCGCCACCGTCCCGGCCCCGAAAACGGTTACGCTCCGCGTGCGCCCGGGTGTCGAGCTGGCGCCCGTGCAGCGGCCGCTCGCGCTCGGCGACGAGTCGCACCGCCTGCGGGTGATCGAGACGTCGGTGGCCGCCGGGGTCTTCCGCGCCAGGCTCCAGGGGCTGCGCGGACACACCTACCGCCTGCGCCTCGACGTGCCATTCGAGGTGCTCGCGATCGAGGGCGCCTCGGAAGTGGGCCGGGATGGCGCGTCGCGCCTGGTCGAGGTGACAATCCCCGACGGTCCGGGCGAGTGGGTCGAGACGACGCTGACCGTCGGGCTTGGCAGACGCCGGTAATGGGGTAACAGGCCGCCGGAGTCCATCCTGGCTTTGGGAGAACGACGTATGAGACGAGTGAGACGATTCGCAGGGGCATGTCTGACCATCGGCTGCCTGGCCGCGGCGAGCGCGGCAGCGTGTCCCCCGCAGCCCAGACCCGCCGCGGCGCCTGTGCAGAAGGCGCCGTTCGGCACCACGAAGGAAGGGGTGGCCGTGGATCTCTATACGCTGACGAACCACCACGGGATGGTTGCGAAGGTGATCACGTACGGCGCGACGCTGACCGAGCTGCACGTCGGGGACGCTTCCGGCAAGCCGGTCAACATCGTGCTCGGCTACGACCGCCTCGAGCCGTACCTGGCGGGGGTCCCGTACTTCGGCGCGACGGTCGGGCGCGTGGGCAACCGCATCGCCCGTGCCGAGTTCACCCTCGATGGCAAGGCGTACAAGCTCGCCGCCAACGATGGCCCGAACCACCTGCACGGCGGCCTCAAGGGCTTCGACAAGGTGGTGTGGCGGGCCGAGGAGGTGAAGTCGCCGGCCGGCCCGGCGGTGAAGTTCACCTACCGCAGCCCCGACGGCGAGGAGGGCTACCCCGGCACGCTCGACGTGAGCGTCACCTACACCCTGACCGACGCGAACGAGCTGCGGCTCGACTACCGCGCGGTCACCGACAAGCCCACGCCGGTCAACCTCACCAACCACAGCTACTTCAACCTGGCGGGCGACGGCTCTGGCGACATCCTCGGGCACGTCGTGACCATCGCGGCCGACGGGATGACGAAGGTGAACGAGCGCCTGATCCCCACCGGCGAGATCGTCCCGGTGAAGGGAACGCCCTGGGACTTCAACGTGCCGACCGCCATCGGCGCGCGGATCAAGCAAGTGCCGGGCGGACCGCCCGTCGGGTACGATCACAACTACGTGTTGCGGAAGGCAGATCCCGGCGGCCTGCCCGAGCTTGCCGCCCGCGTCGTCGAGCCGAAGAGCGGCCGGACGATGGAGGTGCTGACGACCGAGCCGGGGATGCAGTTCTACACGGGCAACTTCCTCGACGGATCGCTGAAGAACCGGATCGGGGTGCCGTACAAGCAGTACTCCGCCTTCTGCATGGAGACGCAGCACTTCCCCGACGCGGTGCACCACGCCGCTTTCCCGTCCACGATCCTGCGGCCGGGGAGCGAGTTCACGAGCACGACGATCTACCGGTTCGGGCACGAGTAAGAGAGTCAGGGGAAGCGGATGGCGGCGAACTGGCTCGGGCTCCGGTGGGCGTCAGGCGCTCGCCCGCAAGGCAACGCGCGCCACGCGCGCCTGGTGGAGCGCCGCCTCTCGACGGCCCGGGTGGTGCTGGCCGTGGCGTCGGTCGCCGCCCTGGTGGTCGAGCACCGCGCGAGGCTCGACCCGCTCGGGGCGAGCGTCCTGGCCGCGTTCGCGCTCTACAGCGCGGTGCTGGCGCTCGAACTGCGGCGCGAGTCCGACGACGCCGCCCCGCCGGTGTTGGGCCTGCACGCGGCCGACTTCGCGTGGGTGCTGGCCGTCTTCAGCACCAACGCCGGCGTGAATGGGCCTTTCCTCGGGTACTTTCTCTTCGTCCTGCTCGCCGCCGGGTCCCGCTTCGGCCTCCTCGAGACGGCGCTGACCGGCGCCGCGGCGACCGCCGGCACGGTGGCCGATGCCGCCGCGCGGACCTGGCTCCTGCCGGCCGTCGCCGTGGACTGGCACATCGTGGCCATCGACCTGGTGTACCTGGTGGTCGGCACCTGGCTCGTCGCCTACCTGGCCGAGTACGAGCGGCAGCACCGGCAGCAAACCTGGGCGACCGCCGAGATCCTGGGGCGGATTCGCCCTCACCAGGGCCTGGTCGCCAGCGTGCAGAACGTGCTGGACGGCCTCCTCCGGCAGCTGTCGGCGCGGCGGGCCATGCTCGTCATCGCCGATCTGGACAGCGACCGGGTCCTGCTCTGGGAGGCGCGGGCCGACGAGTCTGGGGGCCGCGCCACGATTCGGCTCCGCCAGGAGATGCGAGCGAGCTGTGGCACCTGGCTCTTCGAGGTGCCGGCTCGAGCCGATGCCTGGCGGGGCGTTCGCCGGCGCCACGCCAGTCCCGGCGCGGTCGTTCCGGCGATCGATTCTCGCGGCGACCGGTTCGCCGCCCCACTGAGCCTGGCGCCGCTGCTCGACGCCCCGTTCGAGTGGGACGAAGTGCTGTGTCTCACCACGCTGGTTGGCGAGGGCTGGCAGGGGCGCCTCTTCCTTTTCGACCCCCGGATCTGGCGGCCCGGCGAGCAGAACCTCGTCTTCCTGCAGGTCGTGATGGGGCAGGTGGGCCCGGCGCTGTTCAACCTGTACTTGCAGCGGCGGCTGCGGTCGCGGTCGGGCGCGCTCGAGCGCGCGGACATCTCCCGCCAGCTGCACGACGGGGTTATCCAGTCGCTCATCGGCATCGAGATGCAGATCGACGTGCTTCGGCGCCAGGCAGGCGCGGACGCCGGCATGGCGGCCGACCTCAACGGAATCCAGCGGGTCCTGGTCGACGAGATCCTGAACTTGCGCGACCTGATGCAGGTGCTCAAGCCTGCCGACGTGGGGCCCGCGCAGCTGGCCGAGCACCTGGCCGGGGAAGTCGCGCACTTCCGGAGCCGGACGCACATCGATGCCCGCCTCTCCTGCACGGAGGAGGAGATAGACCTCAGTCCCCGCGCCTGCCGTGAGATCGCGGCCATCGTTCAAGAGGCGCTGGCCAACGTCCGCAAGCACTCGGGCGCGACCGCGGTGATGGTTCGCCTGAGCCGGCACGACGCCGGCTGGCTGCTGACGGTGGACGACAACGGCCACGGGTTCGCGTTCGACGGTGCGATGGACGGCGCCGAGCTGGAGGCGAGGCACCTCGCGCCGGTGATCATCGGCGAGCGCGTGCGGGCGATCGGCGGCCGGCTGACCGTCTCGTCGCAGCGGGGCACAGGCTCGCGCCTGGACATCAGCTTCCCTGGAAGACACCATGCCTGATCGCGAGCGGCGAACCCGGATCGTCATCGCCGACGACCACCCGATCTTCCGCGAGGGGCTTCGCCGCCTGCTCGAGGCGGAGCCCCGCTTCCAGGTGGCCGGGCAGGCGCACAACGGCCTCGAGGCGGTGCGGCTGGTGGAGGAGCTCCGGCCGGACGTCCTCCTGCTCGACCTGGCCATGCCGGGCGCCGGGGGGATCCAGGCGCTCCAGGAGATCGCGGACCGCTGCCTGGACGTCAAGGTGATCCTGCTCACGGCGGCCATCGACACCGCCGACAGCGTGCGGGTGCTGCAGCTGGGGGCGCGCGGGGTGATCATGAAGGAGTGCGCCACGCACCTGCTCTACAAGTGCCTGGACACGGTGACCTCGGGCGGATACTGGGTGGGGCACGATCGGGTCAACGACATCGTGCAGCACCTGCGGGCCGGGGCCACCCGCCCGCCGGCGCCAGCCGCGATGCTCACCAGGCGCGAGCTGCAGATCGTCACGGCCATCCTGAACGGCGCCACCAACAAGGATATCGGCCAGCAGTTCAACCTCAGCGAGCAGACCGTCAAGAACCACCTCTCGCACATCTTCGACAAGGTGGGCGTGTCGAACCGCCTCGAGCTGGCGCTCTACGCCCTGCACCACAAGCTGGTCGAGGGAGCGCGCAAGTAGGACGGGGCGTCCTCGCCCGTGCGAAGAAGGCCGGTTCGCACAGTACTTAGGTCCCGGCCCGCCTTGGTACCTCGGTTCCTGCGCCCCAGTACCAGCAGCCCATTGTGCCTTGAATCCAGCGGCTGAATAGTCTGCTGTGGGATCCAGCCTGGCTGAAAGATGACCCTGGCGGCAGGTTGCCGCGCAACTTTTCTGCAGCACCAGATTCTGCCGATCGGCCACAGCGCAGGTCGAACCCCGACGTTCACGCGGATGACGCAGGCGCGCGGTCAAGTGAGGAGGTTTCAGATGAAGAGGCGCAGACGACGGGGAGGCACTCGGACTACACGCGCAGGTTGGTCGCGTCGCGACTTCCTCAGGATTGGCACGGCCGCGGGCGGCGGTCTGTACTTCGCGACGAAGATTGGAGGCGTCCCGTACTTCGTGCGGGCGGCGATCCCGGGCGGGAGCCTGGATCCCGGGTTGATATCGAAGTACCAGACGCCGCTGCTGATCCCGCCGGTCATGCCGCGGGCCGGCAGCATCCAGATGCGGGGCGGAAAGACGGGCGACTACTACGAGATCTCGGTGAGGCAGTTCCAGCAGCAGATCCTTCCCGCTGGCCTTCCGGCAACGACCGTGTGGGGCTACGGCCCGGTGAAGTCCGAGAGCAAGAAGGGCCTGCTCCTGCACAACGCGCCCTCGCTGACCATCGAGGCCAGCCACAACCGGCCCGTCCGTGTGAAGTGGATCAACGAGCTGACGGACGGCAACGGCAACTACCTGCCCCACCTGTTGCCGGTTGACCCGACGCTGCATTGGGCGAACCCGCCGGGGGGCCCGACGGGACGGGACACGCGGCCCGACTTCAGCGGCAAGGCCTACGTGCGACCGAACGAGTTCAACGATCCCGAGACTCAGTACACCTCCTACCAGGGACCCGTTCCCCTCGTCACGCACCTGCACGGAGCCGTCGGCGTGGGAGACGAGAGCGACGGCTACGCCGAGGCGTGGTTCCTCCCGGCTGCGAAGAACATCCCGGCGGGGCACGCAATCGAGGGCACGTGGTACGACTTCTTCAGGAGGAAGGCCGCAGCGTACGGCGCCACCTGGGGACCGGGATTCGCGACGTTCCAGTACCCGAACGAGAACCGGGCGTCCACCATCTGGTACCACGATCACGCGCTCGGCATGACGCGGCTCAACGTCTACGCGGGGCCCGCCGGTTTCTACATCGTGCGGGGCGGCCCGGCCGGTGACAAGGCCGTCCTCGACTCCCGGACGGGGCTGTCCGCCACGCTGCCCGGGCCTGCTCCCCAGGAAGGGGACAAGTTCCCCGCGAACAAGCCTTACAGGGAGATCCCGATCGCGATCCAGGACCGGGCATTCAACAGTGACGGCTCGCTGTTCTACCCGGACACGCGCGCGTTCTTTGACGAGTACGACGGGCCATCCATACCGGACACCGACATCTCGCCCATCTGGAACCCCGAGTTCTTCGGCAACTGCATGATGGTCAACGGCAACACGTGGCCGTTCCTCAACGTGGAGCAGCGGCGCTACCGGTTCCGCTTCCTGAACGGCTGCCAGTCGCGCTTCCTCATCCTCGACTTCGCCAGCATCCCTGGCGTCGAGGTCTGGCAGATCGGCAACGAGGGAGGGTTCCTCGGAGCACCGGTCAACGTCACGGCCGACGGCAACAACCGCCTGCTGATGGCGCTCGCCGAACGCGCTGACGTGATCGTGGACTTCACCAACGTTTCCCCCGGGAACTACGTTCTCGGCAACCTGGGCCCCGACGAGCCGTTCGGCGGCGGCGAGCCCGGCATTGACTTCGACGCTGCCGACCCAAGCAGCACGGGCCAGGTGATGGAATTCCGCGTGGGGCCGGCGCTGACGGTGGATAAGACAACGCCCGCGCCGTTCCTCGTGCTGCCCCCCGTCACGCCGCTGCCGGCCGAGGTGCGCACGCGGCCGCTCGCGCTGATCGAGATGATGTCGATGCACTACGATGGTCCGGCGGAGGCGATGCTCGGGACCGTCGGCTCCGACGGCATGCCGGCGCACAGCATGTGGATGGACCCCGTCACCGAGAACCCCGCCGTCGGCGACACGGAGGTCTGGGAGCTGTACAACTTCACGGCCGACGCCCACCCGATGCACGTCCACGAGGTCGTCTTCGAGGTGGTGAACCGGCAGGCGCTCGAGACGAATGCGGACGGCGAGACCGCACTGCCGGTCAGCCTCGTTGGCGAACCCCGGCCGCCGGAGCCCTGGGAAACCGGCTTCAAGGACACGGTGATGGCCTACCCGGGGGAGGTCACGCGGATACGGGCGACCTTCTCCAAGGGGGGCCGGTTCGTCTGGCACTGCCACATCGTCGAGCACGAAGACAACGAGATGATGCGGCCCTACCGGATCGGTCCCGTGCAGCCCGGAGAGCCGGGGCTTCCGGAATGACCGCGCCGCGCCGGCGAGGTGTTGAGGCCGCGTCCGCATAGCCTGAATTCCGCTGGGTGCTCGCCCGCCCTGGTCGCCGTGACCAGGCGGGCGAGACCCAGCCCCCCGCCTCGAACTCCCGCCATCTTGTCCGATCCCCACCGTGCGTGTTGCCTGATCCTCGATTCCGAACCTGACCCAGAGCCGCGCCGTAGTACTTTCCTCCTACTCCGAACCGGTACCTCCGTCTTCCTCCGCCAGGTACTTCTGTCCACGCTCATCCGGTACCGCCGTACTCCGACACTTCGTACCTTCCTGCCATTGTCCAGATTCGCAATCGACTGAAAAGTAGAGATCGGGCGATCTCACCACGCTGCTGTTCAGAGCCGGGGTCTGCCGCCGGGGAGCATCGATGGAGCAGTTGCTGGAGCGGCCACGAGCAGCGCGATACGAAATGTCTGCACCCGTCATGTACAGGCAGGTTGGCGAGGACTCGTGGCACGAGGGCCGGACGCTGAACGTGAGCAGCAGCGGAGTGCTGTTCACCTGCCCCGCGCCGGCCCTCGAGCCCGGGACGAAGGTCGAGTTCCTCCTCGTCCTGCCCAACCCGGGGCTGCGCGAGCAGCCCCGCGTGCAGTGCCGGGGGGCGATCGTGCGGCACGAGCGCCGGCGGGCCGGGCCCGCGTGCGCGGTGGCCGCGACGATCGACGCGTACGTCATCGTGCCAGCGGGGCAGCCGTCGGCGGGAAGGGTGGACGCGTGAGGGGAACGGAATCTCAGAGGAGAGCCAAGATGAGCAGAAGCAGTCTCAGGATCGCGTTCGGGCTGATCCTGGCGGTTGCCGTCGCGTGGGGCATGAGCCCCGACCCGCGAGCGGCCGCCGGGGCGGCCGCCAACGCGGGCGCGAGCGCCGTCACGTGGGGCGGGACGATCGCCTCGACCGTGGCGTCGGCGGCGCTTCCGGGCACGCCGGCCGGCGAGCCGGAGCCGATCCCGTCGCGGTCGCTGGCCGGCGCCATCACCGACGACGCGGCGGCCAACGACGCGCCGCAGGGAAATGGGAAACAGGGCAAGGGCCAGGCGAAGCCCAAGGGCAAGCCGACCCAGGAGGACTTCTACGCGAAGTTCCAGAAGGTGTCGCCCGCCGAACAGAAGGCCGCCGCCAAGCGCTCTGCCGAGATGGGCATGCTGCCGGGCGCGGCCGGCCTCGAGCTGGCAGCCGCGTCCATCACGCCGGCGGATCTCCCGGTCCTCGAGGGCCCAGGCGGTGTCCCGCACTACTTCGGTCCGTATGGCAACTGGGCCTACAGCCCCCTGCCCTCGTTCCCGATCCTGTCGGTGAGCGTCGATGCGGGTGGCTCGGGCTATAGCGCGCCGGAAGTCTTCATCAAGGACGTCTACGGCACGGGAAGCGATTCCGCTGATGCGCCGCTCATGGGGACGGCCACCGTCACGGACGGCGTCATCACGGAGATCGCAATCCCGGAGGGTGGCAAGGGATTCCACGTTCCGTTCGTGGAGATCATTGATCCGACCGGGACGGGCGCCGAGGCTACGGCGGTGCTCAACCTCGAGCGGCCGAGCGGCGGCATCCGCAAGTTCGTGGACAGGCTGCCGGGACTTGGGCCCACCGGAGCGAACAACATCATCCAGGCCCACGGTCTTGGCCAGTACCTCCCCGTCGCCGCCAAGGAGGAGTGGTGCAGCCGGCCAGAGGCGATCGC